>NZ_JBSHMJ010000002.1:0-212366 GCF_053645265.1 Dietzia sp. NPDC055343
GCGATGGTGACCCTGGGCGTGTGTTCGGGGTCGGTGACGACCTCGGTCACAGAGCTGAGCCGGAGGAGCTCGGGCAAAGACCGGGACGGGGGCAGCATCACCGCCACCGCGCCCAGACGCGACAGCGCGGCGACGGTGACCAGCGCCGAGGGGCGCGTCTCCATGAGTACGCCGACGTGGTCGCCCTGGCGCACCCCGACCGCAATGAGTCCCCTGACCACGTTCGTGATCCGCGAGTCGACGGCGGAATAGGTATGGACCCGGTCGGAGAAGAGGAAGCACGCGTCATCCGGCTGGGTCCGGGCGCGCTCGGCGATGATCTTGGCGAAGGAGATCCTGGTGCCGGTCTGGATCTGCCCCAACCGGAGGAGGCGCGGTGCGGCGTGCAGTGCCTCGTACCCGAGGGCCCGCGTGGTCTGGAGCGCGCCCACCGCGAGGTGGCCCGCTCCGCGTACCGCGCCGATCCCGAGACCGGCGACCCGCATCGCCCCGTCGGCCGCAAGCATCACTGTCTTGGTGGGGGACGAGCCGTCGTCGGAGCCCGGTTCGACCTCGGTTATGCCGTCGGGGCGCTCTCCGATGTTCTCGATCCACCCGATCCAGTCGGCGACGGCGGGCCACGTCAGCGAGGCGGCGACCGAGCCCACGACGAGCCCGAAGTGCCCGGCACGGATCGGGAACTCGAAGACCTCGGCTGCGGGCGCGACGGACGCGATCTTGCGGACGCCGCCCGGGACACCGATCTCGTCGACCTCGCCGAGCACAGCCAGGACGGGGCATGTGATGTCGGCCAGGGAGACGACGTGATCACCGACGACGAAGCCGCCGACCATCATTCGGTTCTGGATGACCACCTGCTGCATCATGTCGACGATCGCCGGGCCGGACCAGGCGACGAACCCTTCGCCGGCGAGGAAGCGGCGCTGCCTCTCGTGCCCGAGGAGCGCCTCGCGGTCGTGGAGTTGCCGCAGGAAGCTCACCTGTGAACGGGCGGTCTTTACTGGGTCGAGCAGGCGAAACCCCGTCGAGGCCAGCCACCCGGGCAGCGAGCGGTCGCTGAAGACGTAGTCGGCGACGACGTGAGCGATGCTGACGACCACATCCTCGGGAACGCCGAGCGGGGCGTTGCCGCGCCAGTCGACCGGGGAGCCGAACGTCACGATGCTCTCGAGGTCGCGCGAGCGGCGGTATGCCGCTGCCTGGTAGCAGAACATCCCGCCCTGGCTGTACCCGCCGAGATGCACCGAGCGGCCGGTGGCGGCGCCCACCAGATCGATGACCTCGCTCACCGCGACCACGTGGTCGGTGAGGGTGCGTTCGAGGCCACCCGCCTCCAGATCCGGCGACCCGAAGTCGATCACCCACGGGTCCATGCCTGCACGGTGCAGGGCGGCCACTGCGCTTGTCGAGGGGGACACGTCCCAGACGTCAGCGGAGATCATCATCGGCGGCACGAGCACGATCGGCGGTCGCGGCGCTGTGTCCTCGTCGATGCCCGCGGCGTCGTCGTCGTCGTCGTTTCCACGGCCGAGGCTCCCGGTGCCGACGTCACCGATACCGGCGGCCCCCGCTGACGTCGCGTAATACCGGCGCAGCCGGAACATCGGACGCCGCGCGACGATCTCGAACGGGGACGGCTCTTCGTCCGTCTGGAGGCCGCCGAAGCGCAGGACTTCGACCGCGTTGACGACGAACGACGTAGCGGTCTTGAGCGCGGCCGAGACGGGGTCGAGGGTGGTTGGCATGGTGGCTTCGAGAGTAGAGGTTGCGTCGGGGGAATTGCGGCGCCCACCGGCATCACTCGCCGACCAGAAGCCCACAGGGATCAATGGATGACGATCGGCGGACAGCTGCCAGCCGTGCGCTGGAGCTATCCGCCGAAAGTTGGTTGTTCACACCGCGCGAGCGGCTGATCAGTACCAGTGCTTACGGCCACCGATCGTCCGTCCGGCCGCGCCGAGCGCGAACAGGACCAGCCCGATGACGAGAAGCACGATGCCGATCGTCCACAAGATCGAGATCTTGAAGATGAAGCCGAGAATCAACAGAATTACACCCAGGGTGATCATTCGTATGTCCTTTCACCGAACCAGTTGATAAGGGATAGTGCACAGAACTGGACCACGCGTTTAGTAGGTTTCCCTTTGCTCACGTGGAACTGCGTCGAAACCGTACCTGCGGCTCAGGTGGTGCGCATCCGGTCGCGACGGTTCAGGTTCGGACGCCCGGGCGGCCGATCGCGGACTGGAACCTGTTCTTGACACGTGTCGACTGCGGCGTAATCTCCTTGAGGTGACTACCATCACCAGCTTCCCTCGTCTCATGTCGCCCGGCCGGATCGGCCCCATGTCGACGCTCAACCGCATCGTGCTGCCAGCCATGGACATGAACGTGTCCGAGGACGGCGAGATCGAGCAGCGGGAGATCGACCACTACGTCGCGCGTGCGAAGGGTGGGGCCGGCCTGATCATCACCGGCGCGTGTGCGATCGCGTTCCCGGTAGGCGCGGCGTCGCTCAAGGAGCCGGGGCTGTCGGATGACAAGTACATCCCGGGTCTCAAGGCGCTCGCCGACGCCGTGCACGCGGCCGGGTCGAAGCTGTGCGTGCAGTCGACCCACCACGGCAAGGTCGCGCGGGTGGACGTGGCCAACGACCGTCCCGTGATCGCGCCGAGCATGCCGGACTACGACTATGACTACTCCGCGCTCGCCGACAGCACGCCCGAGGAGCTGGGCAAGATGGGCGCGGCGACCGGTGGCAAGAAGACGGTCTACAAGGAGATGACCCACGAGGACATCGCCTGGCTCATCGACACCTGGGCCGACGCCGCCGACCGCATCGCCCGCGCAGGGGCCGACGCGATCGAGATCCACGTCGCGCACGGCTACATCCTGGGCGTGTTCCTCAACCGGCGAGACAACCAGCGCACCGACGAATACGGGGGAGCGCTGGTCAACCGGGCGCGGTTGGCGTGCGAGGTCATCGAGGCCGTCAAGAAGCGCGTGGGGGACACGCTCGCGGTGATCGTGCGCGTGGCCGGGCAGGAATACGGCCAGGAGGGCGGGCTCGAGCTGGACGAGGCGATCCTGGCCTCGCAGCTGTTCGAGCAGGCCGGCGCTGACGCGATCCACGTGACCGGTTGGGGCCGCAACCCGTTCGACAACTTCACCGACGGCCCCCTGCCCGACACCGTCGGCGCCTACCTGGACAACGCCGCGGCCATCAAGAAGGCCGTGTCGGTGCCGGTGATCGGCGTGGGACGGATGGTGCCGGAGGTGGCGGAGAAGGGGATCGACGACGACAACATCGACTTCGCCGCCATGGGTCGGCAGTTACTCGCCGATCCGGAGTTGCCCAACAAGCTCAAGGCCGGGACGCCCGAGCTGGTGCGCCCGTGCATCAACTGCTACCTCTGCGTGGCCGAGAACTTCTTCGACGACACCCCGTTCTGTGCCGTCAACCCGCCGCTCGGCAACGAGGGGCTGCTGCCGCTGACACCCGCGCCCCAGCGTGAGCATGTCGTGGTGGTGGGCGCCGGACCCGCCGGACTCGAGTCCGCCGTGGTGCTGACCGAACGTGGGCACCGCGTGACCGTGCTGGACAAGGCGGACCGGCTGGGCGGCACCATGTGGTTCTCCACGCTCACCACCCCGGCCAACGAGCCGCTGATCAGCTTCTACCAGGCCAAGATCGACCAGCTGGGCATCGACGTCCGGCTGAACACCGAGGCCACGGTCGAGACCGTGCGTGCGCTCGGCGCCGATCGCGTGATCGTGGCGACCGGCGCGGTGCGGCCGGCCCCGCAGATCCCGGGCGGCAAGCTGCCGCACGTGCACACCGGCGATTCGCTGCGTGCCACGATGCTGGGTACCGCTACCGCAGAGGAGGCCGGGACCTTCCTGCGGCTCGCCGGGAAGCTCGGCCGGCTGTCCGGCATCACCAAGCGGCCGTCGTGGATCCGGCGCCTGACCAAGATCGCGCTGCCGATGGGCAAGAACGTCGTGGTGATCGGCGGCTCGCTGGTCGGACTGGAGCTCGCGGAGTTCCTCGGTGAGCGAGGCCGGATCGTCACACTGCTGCACGACTCACAGCAGCTGGGCCTGCCGCTGGCGATGCCCCGCCGGTGGACCGCGGTGCGTCACGCCAAGCACTACGGTGTGGCCATCAAGCGCAACGTGAAAGTCACCCGCATCACCGAGTCGAGCGTGGAGTGGACCGACGCCAAGGGCAACGCTAAGTCCGCGCCCGCCGACATGGTCATTTACGCCGACGGCACCACCGCCGCGGCACCGCTGGCCGATTCCCTCCGCGACGCCGGGATCGGCGTCGAGGTGATCGGCGACGCCGGCAACGTGGGCTACATCCACGGCGCCATCCATTCGGCGTGGAAGGTCGCGACGGTGGGCTGACTTTAAAATTGCGGGCATAGGCCGCCCGGGTTTGCCGGGTGGCCTATGCCCATTTGATTACGTGTTCGATCGTCCCGAGGCCACTAGATCTCGCAACGGCAGCAACCCTGTTGATGACTCAAGGGCCCAGAAATTCAATCCGGTCATATTGGTCACATCGAGTGAATGGGCCGCCTCGTCCAGTGAATCAAACTGGTGGGTGCCGTCAATCACCAAGACGCCGTCAGCATCGATCACAGCATCGACTTCCCAGCTGGGGTCAATGGGATCGAGAAGATCCCCCGGCTGGAGTAAGCCGCGTTCGACCAGCTCAGCCAAGCTCGGCTCTCCAAGTGGTTCTGGAAGATTCTGACCTACCTCGGTAGGCGGCGAAGTTGTCAGGCCGGACAGCTGCTCATAGGCGTCTCTGGTCACTTGCGCCATCAGAGTACGCCGAGAATTGAGAAAGTCGTCATAACTCATGTGCTCCCACTTATCGGGGAGGGCGTGCCAGTACATCTGTTTAGATAGCCATTCGGGTGAGCTGGAGCGCTTCTCTACCAACTGTGGCCAATACGTGGCAGGAGGTTGGTTGGAGATTGCGATATTTGTGCTCCAATCGGTCGGTGCGAAGTTGGCGGCCTGATTGATGCGCTTGATATCGGTAATCCCGAGGACTTTCTCTTGGTATGCGCGGGGAAACAGATGGTGGCCCTCCGTACCTTTCGCCGCTGGCTGATAGGGGTCCATCCAGTCCACTACGCGTGCGTCGAGCATGAACATCTTGGCATCAAGGATGTTAAGCGCCGCGAGATAACACTGGTAGTACGGCGACAGTGCAGGACCGGACGTCATGAGGTTCTGAGGCATGTTGTATTCCCAGAAGTCGGGCGTGAGCTGGGAATGGATTATAGAGTCGAGCAGCTCGATGAAGCCCGAGGCGTCGCCTGCGTTGACGGTAGCGATGCGGTCCAGGTCTTTCTGAATCTGAGACTCGGACGAGCCGGTATAGCGGGCCGTCAATTGCGCCATGAACAGCCAGCGCGCCACCAAGGTTCGAAGAGCGGCGAGTTCAACTCCGTACTCATTGCGGCCCAGCAGGAAGATCACATAGGAATAGACGATGTTCATGTTGGACGTGAGATTGGCTGATGAGCGGAAGCCCGCCGTACGAATTGATCGGATGTACTCGGTCCAGCTCACCTCATTGGTGACGACAGGAAGGGCGGCTCGAAGCTTGTCGAGCTCAACTTCTTGACGTTGCGAATCGACCTGCCCAGTGCTCTTATCCTTCGCCTGCAGTGCCGCGTAGGCGTCCTGAAGGCGTCCTCGGCCCTGGCCAACCGCCACCATCGCGCGTACCACATGACCGGTCTCGACGGCGATGTAAGGATTCAATGCTGTCCACGCGACAGGGGCGCCAGCGATTTCCGAAGCGCGCTGAGGGGAAATTCGTGAGTTTCTTGCGAACTCTTCGATTTTCTCCCGGCCCTCATGCCAGAAAACGCTAAGCCAAGTCAGGATGTAGTCGTAAGACTTGAGTCGTACGCCTTCTGAGTTGATTCGGACGAATACGTCGGCAACTAGCTTCTTCTCTACGTCCTTTTGGATATGGACTACATCAAACTGGTAGTTCTTGAGCTCGATGAGCCGTGAGAAGACAAGCTCAACCCGTTCCTCTTCTTCCTCGCCAAGGGTGTGTCCGGCCGCCTCAAGACGTTTTATGAAGGTTTTGCGTGCCGAGATGGGGGAGGAAAAGCAGGTTGCGATGTCTTCTACCCAATGGACCGACTTGGCAAGAGCGGGCGTGCGGACTTCGAACTTCTCGCTGAACGGATTGAAAGAGATAGTGATAGTGCGGTGGCGATACGCCTCGTCGCGAACAGGCTGCCCTTGAATCGCAGCAAACAAACTGGTCAGCCGCTGTTGCCCATCAATTATTTGGTGGCTGGCACCCAGCTGTCCTTCGGAGTTGATTGCCCGCGTCTCGCCATCGGCAGCCACGTCCCAGAACATTAGCGCACCGACTGGGTATCCCCGGTACATCGAATCGAATAGATCTCGGACCTTTGTTGTAGGCCACACGAAGGGACGCTGAAGATCGGGCAGCTGAATTTGTCCGGTACTCACGCCGTTGACGAGCTGATCCACCTGCCACGAAACGGTTTTGAATATTGCGGCCATGTGGCGGCACCTCCTGATATCGGTATTCTGTCAAAGTGGCTAGTGTCCGCAGCGCTCCGGCAGATCTCTGGGGCGGCGGGAAAGTGGTGATCGTTCGAGTTTTCGAGTAGGTCAGGTCCGTTGAGTTCTTAGGTCGCTAGCATTTCAGCAGGGGCTAGAGAGGCAATGCCAAATTTGAAGTGGGCAGGATTTTATAGCACGGTGCTGATGCTACCGACTCGTTCGTTTGAAACGCGCCTGAGCCGCGGTTCTTAGTATGGTCTCTACGGAGTCAGCACCACGAGGCGCTGCGTCGCCCGGGTCATCGCGACGTAGCGATCCACCGCGCCGGTGACCCCCGAGCCGAGGGATTCAGGATCGACCAGCACCACCAGGTCGAACTCAAGGCCCTTTGCGCCCGCGGGGCTCAACGAGCGGACGCGATCCGAGGCGGGAAAGTCGGGCAGGGCGAGCCCGGGAGCGCTGATCACGCAGGCGACTCCCTCCGAGTGCTCGGCGAGCCAGTCTGCGATGACGACCGAGAGGTCGTCGATCCGCCCGTACTCGACCGGCCTCTCGCTGCTGCGCACCGACTCGGGAACATTAGCGTCGGGCCGCACGGATCGGATAACGGGCGCGGCCGCGTCCATGACCTCCGACGGCGTCCGGTAGTTGATGCTGAGCCCCACCTGCGAGACGTGCTCCGGGGACAGACCGACCCGCTCGAGTCGCTCAGCCCACGACTCGCCGAAGTCCCGGCGAGACTGCGCACGGTCACCGACCACCGTCAGGCTCGCGGACGGACACCGGCGCAGAAGCATCAGCCACTGCGCATCAGTGAGCTCCTGGGCCTCGTCCACGATGATGTGACCGAAAGTCCCTGCTAGACGAGGATCGTCGGCCCCGAGGCCATCATCCGTCGACGGGTCCAACAGAGCCTCCTGCAGGTCCGCGTGACGGAGCATGGGAGCGACGCCCTCGGGATCGTCGTCCGCGGCGATCACCTCGTCGATGACCATCCGGCGCCTCTCGAGCTCGGCGGCGCGCTCAGCCTTCCGGCGCCGAGAAACCCTGGCACGTTCGGGATCCCCCAGCCGGTGCCGGGCCGAGTCCAGCAGGGGCAGGTCCGCGCTGGTCCATGCCTGCGAGTCAGTGCGCTGCAGGAGCCGGATCTGCTCGGTGCTGAGCCACGGCGCGCACAGTCGCAGGTAGGCGGGCACCGTCCACAGGTCGCCCACCAGATCCTCGGGCCGCAGCATCGGCCACGCCCGGTACAGCGCACGGTGCAGCTCGGGATCGGACAGCAGCTCGGCCCTGAGGTGATCGACGGGGACGTCGGCGCCCGCCTTCTCGAGCAAGACCTCCACCAGCGTCTCGTGGATCTGCGTGTGCGCCTCGTTGTGGGGCGTGCCGTCCTCGACGGATCCGAACGCCTCGGCCCAGTCGGCCCGCGTGAGCCGCAGGTCCACCCACTCGGACTGCACCAGCATCGACTCCTCGGGCGGCTGCTCGTAGAACCGAACGGCTGCCTCGATCGCCTCGACCATCTCCACCGTCGACTTGAGACGGGCCACCTCCGAGTCCGTCTCGTCGGCGAGATCAGCGAGGCCGCCGCGCCCGACGCCGCCGAGCCCGGCCACGGCGAGGTCGGCCACCGTCGCGATCTGCACGCTGTGCTCGCCGAGTGCCGGAAGCACGTCGGCCACGTAGTCGAGGTACGGCCGGTGCGGACCGACCAGCAGCAGGTTGCCGCGACTGAGCCCGGACCGCGACTGCTCGTGCAGCAGGTACGCCGCGCGGTGCAGCGCCACGACCGTCTTGCCCGTGCCGGGCCCGCCGTCCACCACGAGCGCACCCCGTGCGCTGGCCCGGATGATCGCATCCTGATCCGACCGGATCGTGGAGAGCACGTCGCGCATCCGGCCCGTGCGCGCCCCGGCCAGGCTCGCCACGAACGCGGATTGATCGTCGAGGCTCGTGTGGGTGGCCACCTCGTCGTCGCCAATGACCTCGTCCCAAAAATCCACGATGCGCCCGCCCGACCAGCGGTACCGACGTCGAGACGTCACGCCGAGCGGATCCGCGAGCGTCGCGGCGAAGAACGGCTCCGCGGCCGGGGTGCGCCAATCCACCAGAAGGGGAGTGCCGGCGGCGTCGAGCAGGCCGATGCGGCCCACGTACACGCGCTCGCCGCCGGCGGTCGCGAAGTGCCCGATGCACACGTCCAACCCGAAGCGGCGCAGCGTGCTGAGCTCGGCGACCAGGCGGCGGATGTCGGCGTCGCGATCGATGGTCTGCGCGCCGCGCCCGGCCGGGTCGCGACGACGCCTGTCCAAGCGCGCGGAGAGCGCGGAGACCTTGTCAGCGAGTGCGTGGGAGATCGCGGCGAAGTGACGATCGTCGGCGCCGATCAGCGTCGGATCGGTCTTGTGCGCGAGGTGGTCCGGAAGGGCGAAGGCGGAGGCGTTCTGGCAGGGCATCGCGCTAGTGTGCGCCCCCACCCCGGCCTTGCCGCAAGCCCCCCTACCAGCTATAACTTGAAGGTGGAAGCAAGTTTTTGGCCGCGATTTACGAGGATGCCGACATCTGCTGTGTACACGCGTGCCTGAGCGCATCATGACGGCCATCACCTGGAGCGAGGGCGGAACGCAGCGCCGCGCGGGCTGGCGTCCGGAGAACGGCGCCAAGCCGCCGCGGGACATCGTGGTGATCGACGACGACATCGCCGCGGACAGCGCCCTCCGGATGGCGCGGGCAGGCACCGGGCTGCTCTGGAGAGGCGACTTCCACAATGCCCGGCAACTGATGCGTGCCCTCGATCGGCGGCTGGAGAAGCAGGCCTCCCGTAAGGCGTCGAAGTCGTCGAAAACACCGAAGTCGTCTCGTGGCGTCGAGACCGGCGACCTCTTCCACGCGAATCGGCTGGCGCGATCCCAGCGGGCGGCCGTCCTGGGGAAGATCCTCATCGAACTCGAGCCCGACTACGCGATCGGGTTGCGTCGAGCGCCCGACGTGCGAGAGGCCTGCGTGCACGCATACGGGACGCCGGCCAGCGAAGGCCCGGGGGAGTCGACGCTCGTCTCGCTATCGGAGCTCCTCGGGGTGATCAGCGCATTCGAGTGGCACCGCACGGGCATCGAGGTGGCCGCCCTGGGTGAGCGCATCTACCCCGCCTACGGCGTCTTTGCCCCCACCCGTGACGAGTACATAGACCTGGTCGTCGACGCTGCGTGGCCAGCGGGCGTCGACCGGCCGCTGGTCTTTGACCTCGGCACGGGGACGGGAGTGCTCGCGGTCCTGCTGGCCCGGCGCGGAGCCAGGGAAGTCGTGGCGACAGATATCAACCCGCGCGCGGTGCGGTGCGCGATCGACAACGCGGACCGTCTCGGAGTCGCGGATCGGGTGCGGGCGGAGGAGGCGGATCTCTGGCCCGCCGCCCCGGAGCGTGCCGACGTCGTGGTGTGCAATCCGCCCTGGATCCCGGGCCGCCCGACTTCGGCGCTGGAGCAGGGCATCTACGACCCGAAGTCCGACGTGCTGCACCGCTATCTCGGTGAGCTGGCCCGGCATCTGACGCCGAACGGCGAGGGGTGGCTGATCCTGTCTGACCTCGCCGAGCTACTGGGGCTGCGGACCCGGGAGGAGTTCCTCCAGCGCATCGCGGACGCGGGGCTGATTGTCGTCGGCATGCATGAGACGACCCCGCGACATCCGCGCGCGACCGACGAGGCCGATCCGCTCCATGTCGCCCGGGCGCGCGAGCGGACCATGCTGTGGCGGCTTCGGGCGAGGAGCACCTGAGTCAGCAGGGCCCGTGACACGTCACCGCTGCAGCGACTGCACCCGCACCGTCACCTCGGCGTCGGTCTGGTCTGCCTGAGCGGCCAGCACCCGGCGCAACTCGAGCTGGATGTCCCGCACCGCCTCGCGCACCGGCCGCGACCGGTCGAGGCACACCTCCACCAGGGCGGTGCCCTCGGCGGTGTCGATGTGCAGCCCGAAGTGAGCGGTCCGGGCACTGCTACGGCGGACGCGGGCGTCGATCGTGCGCAGTGCCGTGCCGAGCCCCGGCTCGATCGCGTGCACGCCCGGGACGGACGTCACCACGGCGAGCAGGTCGGCGGCTGTCGGAGTGGCAGGGGAAGCCTCGGCGGTCTTCTGTGGCTCAGTCATGGAGATCCTCGATGTGCACATCAACGATGAGGCCGCCCAGGTCGAGCTCCCGGACGCACTCGGAGACGACGGACGCACGGACATCGTCGGCCAGTGCCCGCAGGTCCCGGCTCGCGGCGGACAACGACACCCGGCACAGCACCCGCTCGGGCAGTCCGCGGGCGCCCCACTCGGGAGTATCGGCGAAGTCCACGGCGGTGCGCAGGCTCATCGCGCCCGGAACGGCGTCCACTGCGTCGCGGATCAGCGTCCGTAGAGCCTGCTCGCTGAGCGAGTACGGGCCCGCCTCGGTGGGCGGCATCTCGACGCGGGCGCCGTGCCGGGCATCGGCGTGCACCACCTCGGACAGCGCCGCCCGCACGCGGGAGGACACCTGCACGGAGTCGTCGCCCCGCGCCTCGGCCTCGTCCCAGTCGCGGTGCAACGCCTGAATCCGGTCGAGGTACTCGCGGGTGGCTTCGGACTCGTCGGGCACACCGGCCGCGGGGGAGTCACGCATGGTGTTCACCGCCATTCCTTCATTCGGTCGATCACGTGCGTGCGGGCCCGGGAGATCCGCCCGCGCGCCGTGGACTCGGTGACGTCCAGCGCGTGCGCCACCTCCCGGTAGGACATTCCGTCGATCTCTCGAAGCGTCCAACACGAGCGCAGATCGGGTTCCATCGTGGCGAGCACCCGCGCGAGCGCCTGCAGTTGCAGGTTGACCTCCGAGCGCCGGGCGGGATCGGCGGCCGGAGCGCTGTCCGGGTGCCACTGGAGGTTGTCGGGGGAGTGCGCGTCGGTCGCCCGGCGGGCGTTCCGGCGGGCGATGTCGGTGGCGCGGCGGGAGCAGATCTGGGAGAGCCAGGCCCGCACCGCGTCCGGATCGGAGAGCAGGTGCAGCCGCTCCCACGCCGCGATCAGGGTCTCCTGCACCACGTCCTCGCTGTCCTGCCGATCCCCGAGCACCAGGTAGGCGATCCGGAACAGCCGGCCCTGGTGTCGGTCGATCAACCGGTCGAAGGCAGCGGCGTCGCCGTCCTGGGCACGCAGCACCAGGACCCGGTCGGTGGGGCCGCCCGGCTCGGGGTTCATTCCTTCTCGCCGCCCACGGCCACCCGATCGGTGCGGGCGGAGTTCTTGGCGGCACGCAGGCTCACCAGCACGTCCACCGATCGGGGCTCGACCCCGAGCGAGAGACGCAGGTCTTCGAAGAGCCGGCGGCGGACCTGCTCGAGGGTCCAGGCGATCTCCGCGGACTCGGCCACGGTCACCTCCGCCACCACTCCGGCTCTGGTGGCCGAGCCGGTGGCCCGTACCGAGGCGCTGTCCACGCCCTGCACGTCCTCGACGCGCTCGACCAGCGCTCGTTCGAGAACCTGCGGCTCGAGCGTCGCGAGCACGGTGCCCTCGGGGTCATGCAGTCGCAGCACGGCTCGCGCGGGGGCGGTCGGGATCTGGGTGATGAGCAGCGCGAGCCCGGCGAGAACCGCAACCACGCTCACCGCGATGCCGACCGGCAACGCCCAGCCCGCATCCTCGAGCAGGGAGGCAGGGGTCGACGCCCCGTCGGGGACGAGTGGGTCGAGTGTCCCGCCGGCGGGCACCAGGTCGAAGGCGGCGGCCGCGAGCCACGCCGCAGCCACCAGGGCGAGCACGCCCAGCACGAGCAGGACGACACGGTTACGAGGTCCGGATTGACTGCGCATGTGACTCTCCTTCCTCAGCGATCGGTTTCTCAGCGGCGACGTGCACGGACTCGGGTGGCCGTGGGCTCGCCGGGGCGAAGCTCCCCGAGGGCCCGGTCCACCACGGTGGTGGCCGCCGAGACGACCGGAGCGGGATCGTCGACCACGGTCACCACGTCCACGTCGATCCGCCGACGTCGCGGTGTGATGCGCACGCTGTGCACGCCGTCGACGTTCTCGGCCGCCGACTGCAGATGTCGGGCCAGGTCCCGGCGGCTCAGCGCCGTATCGCCGGGCAGGTCGTCACCCAGGACCAGCAGTCGCGACACCCGGCCGGGCCAGGCGGCCAGCAGCACCAGTGCCAGGCCGAGCACGGCCAGCGCCCCCGCGGCGGCCTGCGCCGCGATGGACTCCAGCGTGGTCCAGGCCAGTGCGTCGACCTGGTTCGCGGCGGCCACCGGCCACTGGCCCTCCACCACGTAGGTGCCCAGCAGCCACAGGCCGAGCCCGCCGAACACCAGCAGGATCACCCCGGCGATGCCGGTAGGGATGGCCCGGGCGGGCCGGCGCACCAGCCCGATCCCTGCCTGACGTGCGCTCACAGCAGCGCTCCTCTCGTGTTCCCGGCGGGATTGAGCCAGGAGATCTCCAGATCGAGCCGGCCCACCTGCAGCCCGGTGAGCATCTCGACGCGTTCCCGCACCCGGGCTCGCAGACCTGCGCAGGTGGCGGCCAGGTCGACCGGGAACGCGACACCCACGTCGAGGCGCAGCACCGCGACCGCGCCGTAGAGATCGCATTCGGCGGAGGGGCGGGAGGCGAAGTCGCGGCGGGCGCGTACGCCCAGGACCCCACCGGCGGCGCCCCCGATCCGCGGGTGCTCGGAGGCCACCTGCTCGGCTATCCGGGCCACCACCGCCGCGGGAACGGTGGTGACACCGCGCTCCTCGACAGGTGTAGAACTGATGGGTGTCGAAGCGGCGGCGCTCGACGGTGCCGACACCGTATCGGTTGGGGAACCGCTCATCGCCGGTCGCCCCACCGGTCGGTGACGCCCTTGATCTCGAGCCGTCCGTCCATGGCGAGCCCTACGGCCAGCCCGATCGCGCCGAACAGCAGCACGACCAGGAACTGGCCGATCGACCCGAACGCCGCCACGGCGCCCAGGAACAGGCCCACCAGCAGGGTGAGATGCGTGATCTTCATGACTCTCCTCGCTCGCCTCGTCGGCGCAGGCCGATCAGTTCAGCTCGGGGTTCCGGGACGTGGTGCCGGAGCGGGAGGCGTTGTCGTCGTCGTCCTCGGGAAGGTGCACGTCCACCACGTTGACGTTGACCTCCACCACCTCGAGCCCCGCGGTGCCCTCGACCTGCTCGATCACGTTGCGGCGGATCGCGTTGCCCACCTCCACGATCGATACGCCGTACTCCACCACCACGGTCACGTCGATCGCGGCCTGCGTCTCACCCTTGGACACGCTGATCCCGCCGGTGACGTTGGTCTGCGCGTTGGGGATGCGGTCGGCCACCGCCGAGAAGGCACGCCGCGCGGCGTTGCCCATGTCGTAGACGCCGGGCACCTCGCGGGCGGCCATGCCGGCGATCTTGGCCACCACGGCGTCGTCCAGGGTGGTGACGCCGCGGGTGGTCTGCAGCGGACCGCGGGGCACGAACTCCTCCGTGGTGTCCTCGGCCTTGTCGGTCTCGGCCACCTCGGTGCGCGCCTTCTCACGACCGGTCTGCGGGACTGCATTCGACATGGTTTCCTCCTGGGCCCGGGCCGACGACGCGCCGGCCTGTGATGAACACGTACACCACTAAGACGTCGCGAGTCCCCGGTTCGTCACACCCGATCCCGAACATTTTTCGCTTGTGTCGCTAAGTACCCGCTTTTCGCGTGAAAGGCCTGCGTATCTGCGTATAGTGCGCGCATGAGTCGGGGGAGCAGAGCAGTCGGGGGCCGGTCGATCATCACCAGGATCACGGCGGTGCTCGCAGCGGTGGCCCTCGTCGCCGTGCTACCGCAGGTGCCGCGCGCGGGCGCCGAGGCGTCAGGCGCGGGGCCGGGCGCGCCCGCGGCGGGGGGCTTCCACTGGGGCGTGGCCACCTCCGGCTTCCAGGTCGAGGGTTCCAACCCCGACTCCAACTGGAAACGCTACGTCGACGCCACCTCGCCCGGGGGCGAGGTGGATCCGGTGGGTGACGCGGTGGACTTCTGGAACCGATACCCCGAGGACATCGCGCGCGCTGCCGCGATGGGCGTCAACACGTTCCGGATGAGTGTGGAGTGGGCGCGAATAGAACCGGCGCCGGGGGAGTACGACGACGAGGCGCTCGCCCACTACGACCGGATCATCGACTCCATCCGCGACCACGGCATGATCCCGATGATCACCATGGTCCACTTCACCTATCCCGGCTGGCTGGCCGACAGGGGCGGCATGCTCTCCGGCGACGCCGTGGAGGCCTTCGGGCGGTTCTCGGAGCTCATCACCGAGCGGTGGGCCGGCGACGGGACGATGTGGGTGACGCTCAACGAGCCCCTCGTATTTTTCAAGCACGAGATGACGATCGGCCGGGTCGGCTTCCAAGATTTCTCGAGCTTCCTCGATCAGATCGAGGCCGCGCACCGGCTGGGCTATGCTGCCGCCCACCGTGCCGACCCCGACGCGATGGTGACCATGAACGAGGCGTACCTGCCGCTGGCGACCGACTTCACCGACACCCTCATCGGCGACCGCGTGGCCGACGTCGTGGACTACGTGGGCATCGACTACTACTACGGCGTCGCCCTCAACAACCTCACGACGATCAACGCGGCCTGGGACGACTTCGCCGCCGTGCGTCCGCAGCCCGAGGTGATCTACGAGGCCATCAAGCACTACGCGCAGTCGTACCCGGGCAAGCCGATCTACATCGTGGAGAACGGGTTCCCCACCGACAACGGCGCCCGGGCCGACGGCGTGGACCGCGGCGACTTCCTGCGCGACACCGCGTTCTGGCTCCAGCGGGCCGTGGCCGACGGCTACCCGGTGATCGGCTACAACCAGTGGTCACTCGTGGACAACTACGAGTGGGGCAGCTACTCGCCGCGCTTCGGGCTCTACCAGGTGGACGTGCTCACCGACCCCGCACTCGAGCGCACGCCCACCTCCGGGGTGGACGCCTACCGCGAGATCATCGCGGGCGGGGGAGTCGGACCCGACTACCGTCCCGTCCTGCCGGGCGGCTGGTGCTCGCTCTCCGTGATCCCCGACTCCTGCCTGAACCCGGTCCTGGTAGACGGCCCGCGGGCCACGCTCGGAGGCTGACGATCCCTGAAGTGGCGTAACACACACCTGCGGTGACGAC
The DNA here is from genome assembly GCF_053645265.1 of Dietzia sp. NPDC055343. Classification (NCBI taxonomy): domain Bacteria; kingdom Bacillati; phylum Actinomycetota; class Actinomycetes; order Mycobacteriales; family Dietziaceae; genus Dietzia; species Dietzia sp. NPDC055343. The sequence continues at coordinate 15,743 of NZ_JBSHMJ010000002.1, forward strand.
GATAAGGCTTGTAGGACAACACGTTCACCGTAAGGAGTGAGGTTGATGTTCCCCGAAGGTTCACTCGAGAACCCGATGCGATTCCTGTTCGGCCCCGGCCCGGACGAGGTGACCTGCATGGCGCTGACCCCGGAGTGCATGGGCTGGATCCCGTTCCTGGCCAGCCGGTTCGGGATCGCCTCCTGACACCGGCGGTCAGTCCGGCAGCCCGTGCGCGGGGCCACTTCGTCGATGCGGCATCGGAGGGGCCGGGGAGGACGTAAGTTGGCCTTTATGACGACCACTATCCTGCACAACGCCCGCCTCATCGACGGCACCGGTGCCGACCCGGTTGCCGACGCTGTTGTGGTGATCGACGACGGGAAGATCACCTACGCCGGCCCGGCGGACGGCGCGCCGCAGTCCGATGACTCGGCCACCAAGATCGACGTCGGTGGCAACACCGTGACCCCGGGCTTCTTCGACTGCCACGTCCACCTCTCCCTTCCCGGCACCAAGGGCTCGCCGATCATGGCGGCCATGGTCCCGCCGTCCTACCGCTACTTCGAACTGATCGACCGGTTGAAGGTCACCATCGAGTCCGGTGTCACCACCGTGCGTGACCTCATGGGCATCGACGTGGGCGTGCGCGAGGCCGTCGCCAACGGCCTGGTCGAGGGCCCGCGTCTGCTGGTGGCCGACAAGATGTTCAGCCAGACCGGCGGGCACGCCGACTTCCACATCCCCTCGGGCATCGACGGATCCGGCCTGGTCGGCGGGTTGCTGGTCGACTCGGTCGACGAGGCCCGCCGCCACGTGCGCGGGCTGCTGCGCGATGGCATCGACGTGGTCAAGGTCGCCTCCTCCGGCGGCGTCACCTCCCCCTCCGACGACCCGGACTGGCTGGGCGCCCGCGTCGACATCGTCTCCGCGCTGGTGGAGGAGGCCCACAACTACGGCGGCCGCAAGGTCGCCGCCCACGCGATCGGGTTCGCCGGCATCCAGGCCGCGGTCCAGGGCGGCGTGCACAGTGTCGAGCACGGCTACGCCCTCAACGACGACCTGCGCCAGGAGATGGTCGAGCGCGGCCAGTTCCTCGTACCCACGCTGATCGAGACCCTCAAGCCCGACACCGCCACCCCGCAGGCCAAGGCCAAGAGCGACAAATGGCACGCGCTCGCGCACGAGTCGCTGCAGGCCTCGGTCGAGGCGGGCATCAAGGTCGCCGTCGGCACCGACGCCGGTCTGGTCCCCGATCACGGCGCCACCCTCGGTGAGCTGGGCGCCCTGGTCAAGTTCGGCGGCATGTCCCCGATGGACGCCATCGTCGCGGGCACCCGCACATCCGCGGAGCTGTGCGACCTGGGCGACAAGCTCGGCACCCTGGAGGCCGGAAAGCTCGCCGACGTCGTCGTCGTCAAGGGCGATCCCCTCGCCGACATCGACTCCCTGGCCGACCACAGCAACATCCTCCTGGTCCTCAAGGAGGGCCGCACCGCCAGCAACCGCGGCGCCTACGCCCTCTGACCCACACCACCCCAAACCGACGCCACGAGCCGGTGACCGCCCCGCGCGATCACCGGCTCGTGGTGTTCTCCTGCTCGTTCGCCTCGTCCTTCTCCTTCTGCCACGGCCACCGGCCGGAGATCTCCAGTTCGAGCGACCAGCTGAGGAAGGTTCGGATCGCGACGATCGCGGCCAGCACCGCGATGTCGTTGAGCGTCGGCATGACGGCCACGGTCTTGATGATGTCCGCGGCCACCAGCAGTTCCAGGCCGAGCAGGATGGACCGGCCGAGGAAGCGGCGGAACTGCCGGTACACGCCGGGCTCGCGATGCAGCAGCCGCCACCCGGCGAGCACGGTGGCGGCGACCGTGCCGATCACGATCGCCGCGACGCCCGCCGCGTCGATCACCTGACCGACCATCTCGATTGATTCCTGGAAGTCCATGGCTCCTGAAGTACCACGGTCCCGCCCTCACCGGGTCGAATCGGCGGCGTCAGGCCTGCATCCCCCGCCAGATCGTGTCGAGGGCGTGCCGGCAGCGCAGCTCGGTCTCGCGGTCGGAGAGGCTCGCGCCGCGGACCACGAGTTGGTAGTAGATGACCCCTAACAGTGCGTCCAGGGCCGCCTCGACGTCGAGGTCCACCCGGAACTCGCCGCGGTCGACCCCGGCGCGCAGGGCCTCGATCATCCCGCGCCGGCGGCGACTGACGTGGGAAGTCCAGTACGCCCACTGCAGTTCCTGATCGGACATCACGAGCTCGAGCCGTTTGCGGAACCGGCGCTGCGGGTAGGTCACCCCGCGCGCTTCTTCCTGGCGCTCGAAGAGCATCTCGAGCACCGCCTGCCTGAGATCTCCACTGATGTCCACCTCGGGGATGGCGCGGCCGTGGTCGAGCGCATCCGAGACCAGGTCTGTCAGCGAGGACCACCGCCGGTAGACGGCGGCGCGGGAGACCCCGCTGCCCGTCACCACCGCGTTGACGGTGACGGGCTTGCCCTGGTCGATCAGGCGCAGCGTGGCCTGGATGATCTTCTCGTCGTGCCCGGGCTCCGGGGGGCGGCCCGGCCCGGAACGCCGCCCGGCCGCCTGCGTGGCAGTCATGGTCAGGCGCCGAGCGCCCGTCGACGCAACTGGTCGACGAGGCCCGTGGTCAGGCCGGCGTCGTACAGCGGCTGCAGCGGATCGGTGTAGGTGGTGCGCAGGTGCTCGAGGAGTCCGAGCATGGGCGCCCGCGAGTACTCGGTCCGCACTGCGGCCCTGGCAGCGACGTCCATCTGCAGGCCAAGTCTGGCCATCATGGGCTCGATCACCGGCCGCACCCGGACCGAGACCGCGGCGATGTTGTGGCCGGTCTCGGCGTAGTCGGTCACGATGGCGTCGCTGTCCGCCCCCACCGCCAGCAGCAGCGCCGCGGCTAACACCCCGGTGCGGTCCTGGCCAGCCGCGCAGTGGAACACCGCGGCGCCGGGCGCGTGGGCGATCACGGCCATCGCCGTGACGATCTGCGGCGCCGCGTTCTCGAACAGCGAGATGTACATCTGCGCGAAGCGGGACTGGTCCCAAATCTCCGACGGGTCGGCGACGTGGTCCACGGCCGAACTGATCGAGGCCATGAACGGCATGTGGTGGTAGGCGACGGGGTACGCGCCGAGCAGGCCGCGGCCGGTGATCTCGGTCTCGGCGATCGAGCGCAGGTCGATGACGGTGCTCAGGCCTGCGGACATCAGGCGGGTCGCGGAGGCGTCGTCGATCATGGACAGGTCGTCGGCGCGCCAGGCGAAGTCCGCCCGGGTGGTCCCGCCGGAGATGGCGATCCCACCGAGGTCTCGGAGGTTGGCGGGCGGGGACAGCGGCAGGGTGATGGCGACCGGAGCGGCGGGTGCGGGCGTCGCTTCCGGCGTGGTCGCGGTCGCTGCGGTGGCGGGTGCGGTGGCGGTCATTACTGGATCCTCTTCCGGATGAGAGCGCTGGCCTGGTCGATCACCGTGACCAGCACGATGATGCACAGGACCATGGCGCTGAGATGGCCGTATTCGTAGCGGTTCATGGCGGTGGTGAGCTCGAGTCCGATGCCGCCGGCGCCCACCAGTCCGAGAATGGTGGCGCCGCGGACGTTGCCCTCGAACATGAGCAGGGTGTAGCTGGTGAGCAGAGGCATGGCCTGCGGGAGCACGGCGTACTGGATGATCTGCCGCTTGGACGCCCCCACGGCCTCCATCGCGATGACGGGCCCGCGGTCGACCGACTCCATGGCCTCGGCGAAGATCTTGCCGATCGACCCGAGCGAGCCCAGCGTCATGGCGAGGATGCCGGCGAACGGCCCCAGACCCACGGCGGAGACGAACATCAGCGCCAGCACGAGGTCGGGCACCGAGCGGATGATGTTCATCGTCCAGCGGCACGGGTAGTACAGCCATCGGGGCGCGATGTTGCTGGCGGCACCGAACGCGATGAACAGAGAGAGGAACGATCCGAGGACGGTGCCGACGATCGCCATCTGCAGTGTCTCGACCAGCAGTTCCACGATGAGCGGGAACTGGGAGAAGTCCGGCGGGAACAACCGGGCGAGGTACTCACCCATGTTGGCCGCGCCGTCGCCGAGCTGGAGGAAGTTGAACTGCGCGCCGTCGGCCGACCAGAGGAAGATGATCACGGCGACGACGACGCCGGCCGTGAACCGGGCCCGGGGGATACGGAACGCCTGTAGCTGGCGTTCGACCTCGGCGGTCTCCTCGGGTGCGCGGGTGCCGCCGGGCTTGGCGGTCAATGTCTGGGGCCGACTCATGCCTGCTCCTCCTCGTGGTCGTAGACCGCGGACAGGGCCTCGGCGTCCAGGTCGGCGGTCCGGCCCTGGATGAGGACCCGGCCCTCGCGGAGCCCGATCACCCGGTCGGAGTGCTCGAGCGCCAGCGGCAGCACGTGGAGGCTGACCAGGACCGGGACCTGCTCGTCCCGGGCGATCGACTGCAACAGGTGCAGGACGGTGTGGCTGGTGCGGGGATCGAGCGAGGCGACCGGCTCGTCGGCGAGGATGCACCGGGGCTTCTGCATGAGGGCGCGCGCGATCGCGACCCGCTGCTGCTGGCCGCCCGACAGCTGCCGCGCCTCGACCAGGGCCTTGTCGGCGATCCCGACCCGCTCGAGGAGTTCGTAGGCACGCTGCCGGTCGACGGCCCGGAAGGTGCCGAACCGGTTGAGCGGGCCCGCGTGGTGCAGGGATCCGAGCAGGACGTTGGTCAGCACCGACAGTCGGCCGATGAGGTTGAACTGCTGGAACACCTGACCGACGTTCGAGCGCAGCTGCCGGAGCCCGCGGCCGGTGAGGTCGGCGACGTCGGCGCCGTCGATCGTCACTGTTCCGGAGGTGATCGGCGCGAAGCCGGTCAGCGACTTCATCAGGGTCGACTTTCCCGACCCGGAGGAGCCGAGCAGAGCTACGGTCTCGCCGGGGTGCAGCTCGAGGTCGACCCGGTCGAGAACCAACGGGGCGTCGGGGGCGTAGCGCACGGACAGCTCGCGCACGCGTACCCGCGGCGGGCCGAGGGGCGTGTGCGCGGGACCCGCGGCGGCACCGGCGGAGGAGGCGGAGGAGGCGGAGGTCGCCGGGATGGTGGCGGGTCTGGTGAGGACGGGGTTGGAGGAGGTCATGGCGGCGGATCCTGTCCCGATCACTCGAGGTCCGAGATGTCCACGCCGGCCACGGCCGCGATGTCGACCAGGGTCTGGAAGGTCTCCGGACCGGGCTCGATCATCGGCTCGACACCCTCCGGCAGCGCCTCACCGTAGGTGCCGAGCGCGTCGGCGTTCGCGGCGGAGAACACCACCGGCAGCGCCTCGAGCAGCGCGGTGCGCTTGTCCTCGCTCATCTTCTGGTTGCCCAGCACGGCCAGCGAGACCGGCATGGCGGGACTCTCGCCGATCACGCGGGTCTCGCCCTCCTCGAACGGGAAGTAGGGGCTGCCCTGGCCGGCCATGTCGGTGAACATCGCGGCGGTGCAGGTCACGTCCACCTGGCCGCTCTTCAGCGCGAGCTGGCTGCGGTCGTGGCCGCCGGAGAACAGGACCTCGTAGTCCTCGCCCTGGGTGAGTCCGGCCCGGTCGAGCATGTACACCGGCATGAAGTAGCCGGAGCTGGAGGCCGGGTCGGCAAAGGCGACGGTGTCGTCCGGGGTGATGTCCTCGAGGGTGCGGATCGGGGAGTCGGCCAGCACGACGCACCGTCCGACGGGGGAGTCGTCGCCCGGCCAGGCCACGAGCGGATCGACCTCGCCGGTGTTGACGCCCATGGCGGTGGGGAAGGCGCTCATGATCCCGATGTCCTCGTGCCCGGATCGGATGGCTTCGATCACGGCCGAGTAGTTGGGGACGTCGGTGATCTCCACCTCGTAGCCGGTCTCCTCGGCCAGCAGGGCGGCGATCTCCTCGACCGGGGTCTCGGCGTTGGGGTCGTCGCTGATGGGCAGCGTCGCGAAGCGGACGGTGCGGTCGTCCTGCGCCGCGTCGGCGGACGAGGAACAGCCGGTGAGGGCGAGGGTGCCGACGACGACGGCGCCGCCGAGCGCGGGGAGCAGACGTGACTTCATGGGATGGCCTTTTCGTGACAGGGGCGGGAACGACAGCCATTCAAGGCGGGCAAGGTTGCCGGGTATTACGAGACCGGCGGTACGGCAATGGAAGCTTCTGTGAATGGGAGGTAACGGAATCCGCGGTCTCGCAATATGCGCCCGCGGTTCCGAACCGCCCCCACGGAACTGGAACGCGTTCTACGCTGCGGGCATGAGCTTTGAGGGGAAGTCCGTCCTGGTCACCGGCGGGGGAAGCGGCATCGGCGCCGGGGTGGCAGAAGAGCTGGTGCGCCGCGGCGCGAAGGTCACGATCGTCGGCCGGGGCGCCGAGCGGCTAGCGGAGACCGCGCAGCGGATCGCGGAGAACTCCGGACGTGCCGACGCCGTCCGTGCGCACGCCGCCGACGTCACAGACGAGGGCCAGGTGGCCGCGGCGGTCGCGGCGGCGGTCGAACACGGGGGCGCGCTCGACGGTGTGGTGGCCTGCGCCGGTGGCAGCGAGACGATCGGCCCGCTCACCCAGATGGACACCGAGGCCTGGAAGCGGACCGTCGACCTCAACGTCAACGGCATGATGTTCACCCTCAAGCATTCAGCGCGAGCGCTGGTCGCCCGCGGCGGCGGTTCGTTCGTCGCGATCTCCTCGATCGCCGCGAGCAACACCCACCGGTGGTTCGGCGCCTACGGGGTGACCAAGTCGGCCGTCGACCATCTGGTCGGGCTCGCCGCTGACGAGTTGGGCGCGAGCGGCGTGCGCGTCAACGGCATCCGCCCGGGCCTGATCGAGACCGATCTGGTGGCGCCGATCCTGTCCGACCCGGCGATCGCCGAGGACTACCGCGTCAACACCCCGCTCCCGCGGGTCGGCCGGGTCGAGGACATTGCGGAGGCCGCCGCGTTCCTTCTCGGCGAAGGCTCGACGTGGATCACCGGGCAGGTGATCAACGTCGACGGCGGCCAGATGCTGCGCCGCGGCCCCGATTTCTCCTCGATGCTCGAGCCGCTGTTCGGGGCCGACGGCCTGCGCGGCGTCGTGGCGGACGAGGACTGATCGCTTCGGAAGCCAGGGCCGTCCGGCATAGGTACGTTGAGGACACGCCCTCCGCGGCCGAGCGGACGGCGCCCCATCTGCCCGGCTTCGGAAAGGTCGATCATGGCGAATCTCAAGGAACTGGCCGAGTCCCACCTGGCCACCGCACGCGCCGAGGAGCACGGACGCAGCGCCGAGCTCGTCGCTCACGACGGGCCCCTGCGTCAGTCGGTCATCGCCCTGCGCGACGGGGTCCGGCTGGCCGAGCACAACTCCCCGCCGGCCGCGAGCCTGCAGGTCCTCCGGGGGCGGGTCCGCGTGGATCTGGACAACGAATCCCAGGGCGAGTTCGGCGAGGGCGAACTCTGGATCCTCACCCACGAGCGGCACTCGGTGCTGGCGCTCGAGGACAGCGTGTTCCTGCTGACCACGGTCACCAGCCAACCGGGCCAGGACTCGCGCGCCTGACCCTCCGGCCCAGGCCGAAGCTGTGCGCTGGACGAATGATGGAATATTTTTCATAGGCGTGATCGACCGCTAGAGTGCCCGGTGTGATGGGCGACACAATTCGTAGGTGGGCGCTGAGCGCCGTCGGTACCGCAGTGACCGGATCTCTCGCGCTGGGGGGAGCGGCCAGCGTCGATCTACTGGGCGTGCCCACCGATCACCTCGAGGTGATGTCTCCCAGCGGGCTCACCGTCGACCCGGGCGCGGTCGGCGTGCACCCGCTGGGCGCGCACTCCGTGGTCGTCGAGGACGGCGCGGTGCGGGTGGTCGAGGGCGAGCAGACCGTGTGGTCGAACGCCCCGGGCGCAGCCTTCCTGTCCGCCGGGACAGGGCACGTCTCCTGGGAGGAGCACCGAGGATACTTCTGGGCCGACGTGAACCACGATCGACAGTGGACGGCCCAGCAGCTGACCGGGGTGGAGGCCGCCCCGGGATCCGTCACTCTCACCGGCGACCTCGTCTCCGCGGACGGTGCGGTCCCGTTCACGGTGAGCTTCACCGAGCGCGCTGACGGCGGGGTAGCGGCCGACGTCGACACCGGCGCCACCTCGGCAGGCGGCGACGACCCGGTCCTGCAGTGGATCGGCGGCCGGTCGGCCGGCGCAGGCGTGCACGGCTTCGGCGAACAGTTCGACGATTTCAACCTCGACGGCCGGCTCGTCCCCGTGGTCGCCCGCGAACAGGGCGTCGGCCGCGGCGAACAGCCGCTGACCCTGTTGGCCGACGTCACCAACGGCGGGGCGGGCGGGACCACCTCGATGACCTACGCGGCGTGGCCGTCGTATGTCACCGGCGACCTGCAGGGCGTCCGGGTGGACCCGGACGACGAGGCCGCGCACGCGTTCGCGGTGGGCGACACCCGCACTCCCGACCGGGTCGGCCTTGAGGTGTGGGCCCCGTCGATGCGGCTCGAGCTCACCCGCGGTGACACCCCGGCGCACCTGATCGCCACGCAGCAGGGTCCGGTGGAGCGGCCGCGGTTGGCCGACTGGACCCAGCAGGGCGCGATCGTCGGCATCCAGGGCGGCACGGACACGGTGCGGGAGACCGTGGACAGGCTGGAGGCCTCCGGAACCGAGGTGGCGGGCGTGTGGCTCCAGGACTGGACCGGGCAGCGCACCACGGACTTCGGCGATCGCCTGTGGTGGACGTGGCAGTTGGACGAGCAGCGGTACCCGGGGTGGGAGCAGCTCGTCGGTGAGTTGCATGATCGCGGCATCCGGACCACCACCTACGTCAACCCGTGGCTCGTCGACGCCGCTCCCAAGAACGACCCCGGGATCCGCAACCTGTGGGCGGAGGCGCGGGACGCCGGGCTGCTGGTGCGCGCGCCCGACGGCAGCCCCTACATGGTCGACCAGGGCGGGTACTCGGCGGCGCTCGTGGACTTCACCAACCCGGCGGGCCGGGACTGGATGTCCACGGTCATCGCCGAGGAGGTGCTGGCCAACGGGGTCGACGGATTCATGGCGGACTTCGGGGAGGCGCTGCCGATGGATGCCGTCCTTCACGACGGTGACGCCACCCTCATGCACAACGCCTGGCCCCGCCTGTGGTCGGAGGTCGTGCGTGAGGGCTGCGAGAAGGCGGGACGCCCCGACTGCGTGACCTGGTTCCGCGCCGGCACCTCGGGGATGGACTCGCAGAGTCCGGCGTTCTGGAACGGCGACCAGATGGTCGGCTGGTCGGAGGAGGACGGACTCGCCTCGGCGCTCGCCGGGACGTTCGCCGCCGGGGTGTCGGGCTGGCCGGTCGTCCACTCCGACATCGGCGGTTACACCTCGGTGAACCTGCAGCTGACCGACTACGTCCGCGACGCGGAACTGCTCGCCCGCTGGGGTGAGTACGCAGCGTTCGGCCCGATGTTCCGCAGCCACGAGGGCAACCGGCCGGCGGTCAACCGTCAGGTCTTCGACCCCGAGGAGATCGACGCGTTCGCCCGCAACAGTCGGATCTTCGCGGCGCTTGCGCCCTATCGGGCCGAGGTTCTGGACGAGGCCGCCCGTACCGGGGTCCCGGCGATCCGGCACATGTGGCTCACCCACCCCGGCACCGCCGCCGCAGGAGCGGACGACCAATTCATGTTGGGCGGCTCCCTGCTCGTGGCGCCGGTGATGGCGCCTGGCCAGACCGAGGTCGCGGTGTCCCTGCCGCCGGGCACCTGGCGGCACCTGATCACCGGGCAGGTCTACCAGGGCGACTCGACGATCACGGTGGCCGCACCTATCGGCAGCCCGGCGGCGTTCATCGACACCGCCCACCCGCTGGCCGACCAACTCGTGGCGACCGTGGGCGCAGCCGTACGGGGAGCCGGCTGACGGTGTGGGCCTTGACGTGGGTCGAGCCCCGCAGCCGATCCCGTCTCAGCCTGCCGCGTGCAGACTGAAGGCGGCGAGGAAGCCCAGCGTGGCGATGAGCCCCGAGTAGACCGCGGCCTTCTCGAAGGCCTCGGGGATCATCGTGTCGGTGATCATCGCGAGGATCGCCCCCGCGGCCAGAGCGTTGACGAAGGCCAGCACGCCGGCGGGCGCGCCGTCCAGGAGCAGATAACCGGCCAGCGCCGCCAGTCCCGAGGCGATCGCGATACCGCCCCACACTCCGAATACGTAACGGGGCCGTCGTCCGGCCCTCTTCATGCCGGCCGTGCTGGACAGCCCCTCGGGGACGTTGGAGATGAAGACCGCGGCGAGCATCGGAACACTGAGGCCCCCGCCGGTGAGGAAACTCAGGCCGAGGACCATCGACTCCGGGACGCCGTCGATCAGAGCACCGATGGCGATCGCCGCACCACTGTCCGAATCCGACGGCTGTTGCGCGCCCGAGCGCTTACGGTGTCGCGCGCCGCGGCGGGCCAGCAGCAGGTTCAGCCCCACGTAGACCAGCGCGCCCACGAGGAAACCCAGCGACGTGGCGGCGAGGCCGCCCTGGTCCATCGCCTCCTCAACGAGCTCGAACGCCAACGCGGAGATCAGCACGCCCGCGCCGAACGCCATCACCACGGCGACCACGCGCGCGGGTACCGCCACGAGCCAGGCGATCGCGCTGCCGAGGAGGAGTGCGCCGCCGGCGAGGAGCCCGGCACCGCCTGCCGCCAGCCATTCGGGCATCACACTACTCCTTTCCGAGGGCGTCCCGCCTCCCGCCGGTCGAGCGTAGGCCCGCGGGGTGCGACCGGCATCCGCTCCGAGCCCTCGCGGCTCGGGCGACATCGTGCTGCCACGGCCGGACGCCGTCGAGGGACTCATCCGTGCGGGTAGGCGCCGCCGCCCATAATCGGGAGAACGCCCCGGCACCGCGCCGGACGGCCTACCGGGAGGACGACCGAGTGGATATTCCTGAGAAGCTGATCCCGCTATACCTCCGCGCGACGGGCAGGCAGCGACCGTATCGGAGCGAGGAGGCGGCGCGGGAGCACCTCGGAACTCGAGCTCTCCGTCCGGCGCCGTTCGGCCCGCCCCGTCGGATCGGCGTGGACGTGGACATCACCGTCACCCGGCGCGACGGGTGGCCCGTGTACACGGTCGTTCCTGCCGGTATCTCGCCCTCGGGGAGCGTCGTCTATGCGCACGGCGGCGGGTGGGTCAACGAGATCGTCCGCCAGCACTGGCAGCTGATCGGTCGGATCGCCGTCGAGGCGCAGACGACCGTCGTGGTGCCGATCTATCCGCTCGTCCCGGTCGGCACAGTCGGAGAGGTCATCGCCGGTTTCGTGGACATCGTTCGAGAAAGTCGCGACGAGTATGGCGACACGAGGCTGGTCGGTGATTCGGCCGGCGGGCAGATCGCGCTGTCCACCGCCATGGAACTGCGCGACCGGCACGGCATCGAGCTCTCCCGCACCGTGCTCATCGCGCCGGCTGTCGACCTCACCTGGTCCAACCCCCGCATCCCGGACGTCCAGCCCGATGATCCGTGGCTGGCGGTGCCCGGCGGCCGGTTTTTCTCCGAGACCTGGCGCGCGGATGTGGACGTGACCGACCAGCGTGTGAGCCCGATCTTCGGCGAGTTCGCCGGACTCGGGCCGGTCACCGTGTTCAGCGGGACCCACGACATCCTCAACCCCGATGCCCATCGGCTGGTGGGCAAGTTGCGAGAAGCAGGCGTGGAGGTCGCGTTCCACGAGGGCGATTCGCTCCTGCACGTGTACCCCCTCCTGCCCACGACGAGTGGACGCCGCGCGCGCGAGATCATCACCGCTCAGCTCGCGGGCGGTTGAAGTACCGGCAGGAGGTCGCGGGCTACGCCAGCACCCTGCGGAGGAACTCCACCGTCAGCTCGCGCGCCCTCCGGCTCTCCGGTGCCAGACCGCCGAGCACCGGGAACGCGTGGACGGCCGTGTGCCAGCGGTGCGTCTCGACCGTGCGTCCGGCCGCGTGGAGGCGCTCGGTCAGCGCGAGTGCGCCCTCCTCGACCAGCTCGCCCGCAGCCAGCGTGATGAGCGCGGGCGGGAAGGCCTCGGCGGCCACATCGAGCATGGACCGCTCACCCCGGATGCCGGCCGGCCCACGGGACCACAGCTCCTGAGCACGCTGCACGGTCCTCGCGGGCTGAAAGGCATCGCGGGTGAGCCACGAGCCGTCCCGGACCTCGCGATCGAGATCGACCAGCGGCGAGTACCCCACCATCGCGGCGGGCGCCCGCACGCCGTCGAGCGCTGCCAGCTCGCAGATCTTGGCGGCGAGGAACCCGCCGGCCGAATCCCCGGCCACCACGATCCGATGGTCGTCGGGCAGCTGCTCGGCCAGGCAGCGGTAGGCGGCGTAGACGTCGTCGATCAGCGCAGCCAGGTCCACCTCGGGCAGTTTGCGGTACCGCACCGCGTGGACCGGGGCGTCGAGGTGGACGGCAAGGCTCGAGCACAGCCGGGCGTGCGTGCCCGGACCGCAGAAGACGAACGCCCCGCCGTGGAGGTAGAGCACCGAGACGTCGGAGCCGGCAGCACCCGACCGCGGTGTCGTGGTGACCACCGGGACGCCGCCGAGCGAAGCCGACTCCACCGCGACGCCCGGCGCGTGGGGTAGCCGGGCGAATCCCCGCTCGACGGCGCCCAGTCCGCGGATGCCGGATTCGGTCAACGGCCACGCCCGGTACACGTGTCGCAGCGTCGCGCGGGAGCCCCAGTAGAGGAACCGCGCCGTCGGGCTGGGGGAGCGGTGGGTGGTGACGGCGCTGCGGGTGGTGACACTCATCGCCGGACGGGTCCGTTCGTGCGCAGCAGCTTCTCCTGCACCCTCCTCCCCTTCGCGGCCAGCAGCGGCAATGCGGCCGTGCCGAACCGGGGGAATGCGGCACCGACGCGTGCCAACGCGCCCCGCCACGCCGGCAGCGCCACCACGTGCCGGGGCGAGTCGAGCACCGTGCCGACCGCCCGCACCACGTCCGCGGGCTGGAGCAGGACTCCCGAGAAGGACAGCGCCGCCTGCGGATCCTCGAGCTTGTCGTAGAGCATCGGTGTCCAGATGCCGTCCGGGCACACGCACGAGATGTCGATGTCGCGCACTCCCGCGAGCCGCAGGTCGGCGACGGTGCTGCTGGAAAATCCCATCACCGCGTGCTTGGACGCCGCGTACACGGCCTCGCCGGGAACGGCCGAGATGCCGGCGAGCGACGCGATGTTGATGATGTGGCCGCCGGGTCCGTCACCCGGCGCGGAGCCGGAGGCGCCACCCCGCATCGCGTCGATCGCCGCGATCGTGCCGTTGATCGTGCCCAGCGCGTTGACGTCCAGGTGCAGCTTGCGCAGCTCCTCCGACTGCTCCCACGCCGGTCCGGTGACCAGCACGCCGGCGTTGTTCACCCACACCTTCAGCGACCCGGCCGCGGCGATCAGCTCATCGCGCGCCCGCTCGACCTGCGTGTGCTCGCGCACATCGACCTCAGCCCAGAGCGCCCCACGCCCGATCTCCGCGGCCGCGGCGGAGGCGGCCTCGCCACTGAGATCGGTGACCATGACCAGGTACCCGCGATCGGCCAGCAGTTCGGCGATCGCTCGGCCCAGCCCGCGACCAGCGCCCGTGACGAGGGCGCCGGGCCGTGTTGTCGTCGTCACTTCTCGTCCTTCAGACCCGACTCGATGCGGCCGTATGAGATCCCGCCGTGGCAGTACGTGGGCACCACGGGCCAGAACCGCTTCCACGGCGCCAGTTCGGTCGACGGCAGGATCTGCAGCCAGCGCGGATCTGCCGGGCACGTATCCGCCATGGTCTTCTCCTTGATCATGGAGTCGTACTGATCCAGCGCGTCCTCGAGGGTGTTGGCGTTGGGGCAGATCTCGCGGCCGTACTGCTCGTGGTAGCGGCGCACGCCCGGGATCTTCGACAGCTCCGGCTGCCAGTTGTCCAGCGAGATGCCGTTCTCCGAGGACACCCACACGCCGTCCGGGGTATTGATGACCAGCGAATGGTTGCCGTCGGTGTGGCCGGGCGTCCACAGCAGGGCGATGCCGGGGCCGAGCTCGATGTCGCCGTCGAAGAGTGCGAACTTGTCCATGTCCACGCCGCCGAGGCCGTCCTCGACGTACCAGGCCCACTGCATCGGGTGCAGGTCCTGCAGGGTCGCCAGCTCGAGGCGGTGCACGAGCATCCTCGCGTCGCCGAACAGCGGTTCGCGCGGGGCGGAGTCGCCGGGGATCGTCTCGGTGGAGCCGAGGATCATCCGCGGGTCCTGCACGTGCAGGTGGTCGAACGTGCAGAAGTCCACATCCGCAGGCGTCAGGCCCACCTTGGCCAACGCCACGTCCGGCTCGTTGAAGTACTTGAGGATCACCTTGCTGGCGAGCTGGCCGCCGGGGATCTTGTCGACCATCTTCTGCAGGTTGTTGTAGAACGGCGCCTCGGCCGAGCCGGCGGGAACGGTCGGCTCGAACACCAGCGTGCGGGGGCGGCCGCTCCAATCGTCGTACTGCACCACGACCATGCGGTTGATCATCGTGATGAGCGGCAGGCTGGGCACCGACACGGCGTTGTCGAACGCGTAGTTGACCGGGTACGGCGCACCGGCCACGTCGACGGACTTCACGGCGCGCACCTGCCCCTGCTGGACAAAGCGCTGCTTGTACTCGGTCGCGGCGGCGCGGATCGCGCGAAGACGCTCGCCGCGGGGCCAGATGTCGTGGACCCCGTCGAACTCGGGGATGGTGCGGGCGCCGATCTGCTCGAGCGTCGTCGCGATGCCCGCCGGCGGGGTGTGCTGCTGCGTGGTCATCGTTCTAGGATCGGACGCCCGCCGGCAGAAAACTTGTGTCAGCGCGACAACCTGGCCTGGTTGCGGAGCCGCCTGGGCGAGACGCCGAACCACCGCCGCACCGCGTGGCTGAGCGTGGCCTGTTCGGCGAAACCCACCAGGTCGGCGATCTGCGTGAAGGACAGGTCGGTGGTGGTGATGTACCGGTGCGCGCGGTCGCGGCGCAGGTCGTCGACGATCTGTCCGAAAGAAGTGCCGACGACGACGAGGCGCCGCTGAAGAGTCCGCGGATGCAGGTGAAGCGTCCTCGACACCTCCGAAAGTGAAGGAATGGAGCCGGGAAGGCTCTCGCTCACGATCCGGCGGATCCGGGTCGCGATCGAGTCCGCGGGATCCGAGTAGGCGCCGGCGAGGTGCTCGATCGCAGCCCGGCGGATCTCCTCATCCGCGGTCTCGAAGGCCGAGTCCAGCACGCGGACGTCCACGCACAGGGCGGCCACCGGCCGGTCGAACTTCACGTCCGCGGAGAAGAAATCGAGGTATCGGTTCACCTGGGACAGCGGCCCGTGGGGGATCTCCACCGACCGCAACCCTGTGGACCGGCCGAGCAGTTGCACGGCGACCCGGTAGAACACGCCCAGGCCGAGCTCGACGGCCTGCGGCGAGTACGGCGACTCGGAGACCTCCTTGCGGTACGTGAGCGCCACGACCCCGCGCCGGCCCCAGGGGTCGTCGTCCACGCCGATGGTCAGTACCGGGCTGTGGACGAACAGGAAGCGGGCGGCCGCGTCGAGCGCCTCGGTCGCGGTGGCCGACGTGCTCACCGCGCGGGCCACCGGCCCGAGGATCGTCAGGTCCTGCCGCTCGGCCAGCCGTAGGCCCAGGTCCGGGCAGTACAGCTCGGCCGCGGCGGCGTCGAGCATGCGGTCGTGCGCGGTGATCGACAGCAGCCCGTCGTCGTGTTCGAGGACGTCCGCCGCGATGTCGAATCGCTCGAGCAGACGGCCTGGGTCGCCGCCGAGTTCGGTGACGAGCGCGTCGAACCCACGCAGGCTGGCCGCGCGGATCAGCGGCTGCACGACGGCTCCCGGGTGGTCACGGCACCTACGCTACGGCTCCCGGGTCACGCGGCGGCCCTCCGCGCTGCGACTTACGGTGCCTCGGGCGGTACGCCCCCGGGACCCCCGGCCCCCGGCACGCCATCGCCGCCGGAGCCACCGGATCCGCCGCCGGGGCCGGAGGACTGTTGCTGGGTCACGCTGCCAGCGTAGTCGTCGGTCGGGTCGCGGTAGATGGTGTGGACGTGGCCCCAGCCGGAAGTCGTCACGCCGTCGACATCCGCCCCGGCCGAGCCCTGCTGGGCAGCGAACTCGATGTAGACGTCCGGGCCGGAGATCTGGAAGTAGATACCGTCGCCGGTGGACATGTCGTACTCGGTGGCGCCCAACCAGTTGATGTACGTGGTGTCGAGGGTGGCCTCGATATCGGTGAGCGTCGCCGCGGTGGTCTCCTCATCCGCCATGCCGGCCCAGTTCGCGATGACCCCCAGCAGCAGGCTCTTCTGCTCGTCCGTGAGATCTGCTCCGAGTAGACCGGTGCCGGTCGGGAAGTCGCAGGTACCGCCGGGTGCGCACACCATCGACTCGACCTGTTCGCCCTGGTAGAGCGCCTCGCGCTGCTCGTCGGTCAGGCTGTCGAAGAACGCAAACGCCGAGGAGTAGATCGCATCGAACGACTGGATCTCCTGCCCGCTGGCGTCCGTGTAGACCGCGGGCTGCACGCCGAGGTGCGTAGGAGCGAAGGTGATGGAGTTCTCGGCGCCGTTCAGATCGGCGTTGATCCCGAGGTGATGGCCACCGAACTGGACCGCCCACGCCTCCGTGTCGGACGGGTCACCGAAGATCGCGATGTAGTACTGGCCCAGCGAATCCTCGGAGCTGGTGCTGTTGTCCAGCAGATACTGGTCGCCGTTCATGATGCCCACGACCGTCTGGTACGCCTCGTCGTTCAGCAGGCCCTCGAGCACGCCGAGGGCGGCGGACTTCTGCTCGTCGGTCAGCTCTGCCAGGTTCAACCCGGCGCGCTCGACAAAGGTCACGGGGAAATTGGACCAGGAGGTGGACCTGGTCTCGTCGTCGTAGCCGTAGGTCAGCGTCTCGACCTGCTCGTCGGACAGTGTGGCCATGAACGCCTCCGCGGCGGTCCGGGTGGCGGAGATCGTCTCGGTCGTGGTGGTCGCGCCCACGGAGGACGACGATGAGAAGCCTGCCCCCGATACAGACGTCTGCTCAGTGGAGGTCTGGGCCGTCGCCACCATCGCGGCATCGTCGGGGCCTCCCGGGGCGCACGCGGTGAGTGTGAGCCCGCCGATCAGCGCGAGCGAGGCGAGGTGGAGGGCGCCCCGGCGGCGTGGCCGGCGGGCTCTGGTCGATGCGGTGGTGTGCTTTATGAAAGCGACACTATGAACGGCGCCTGCAGGGTGACTGGATGTCACCTTCGGGTTGGCTGTGAGTTCTTCTCTTGCCGGCGGCAAAAATTACGCGGCCCGTGCCGGCTCCCGCCACCGAGCCGTGACCGCCGTCACGCGTCGCTTATCCTGTGGCCATGAAGCTGGATCTGACAGTGCTGGCGATCCCCGGGTTCGTCGGGTCGATGGTCGCCGAATACGCGTGGCAGAAGCGTCACCCCGCCGAGGACGCGCGGGCCGGCGACT
Source organism: Dietzia sp. NPDC055343 (assembly GCF_053645265.1). Taxonomy (NCBI): domain Bacteria; kingdom Bacillati; phylum Actinomycetota; class Actinomycetes; order Mycobacteriales; family Dietziaceae; genus Dietzia; species Dietzia sp. NPDC055343. The sequence goes on from NZ_JBSHMJ010000002.1 coordinate 33,227, forward strand.
ACGAACTCGCCGACACTTTGGCCAGCCTGTCGATGGGAATCGGGAGCCTGATCGCCCCGTACATCGCCGACAAGATCCTGGCGCCGCTCACCCCGCGAACCGGCCGGTACGCCAAAGCCCTCATGGGCCTGACCGTGGCCGCCGCGGCCGCGACCACCGCCGGCGACGTGATCCGCCGAAACCGCAGCACCGGGCTGCTGGAGGCGGGTTCGGTGACGGAGTCGTCGTCCGGCTCGGCCCCGGCCCCGGCCTCGGTCGGTGAGCCCGCCGCGGCGCTTCCGCCCGCACTACGCCGGATCACCGGCGCTTCCGCGGTCACGGCGGTGGCCTCGACCGTCGTCACCGCGTCCACGTTGTGGAGCGCGCAGACCGCCGCCAAGAAACTGTTCGCCCGCAGCCCCCTCGACCTGGGGTCGGGGCCGTTGGCCTACGCCGCTGCGATTCTCGGATGGGACCTCATCTACTACTGCAACCACCGGCTGTCGCACGAGAGCCGGTGGCTGTGGGCCATGCACGTCGTGCACCACTCGAGTGAGCGCTACAACCTGTCGACCGCGCTGCGCCAGCCGGTGGCCGAGGCGCTGACCGTGTCCGTGCCGTACGGGCTGCTTTCGCTGCTGGGGGTTCGGCCGGCGATCGTGCAGGACGCGCGGGCGGTCAACCTCATCTACCAGTTCTGGATCCACACCGAGGCCGTGCGATCGATCGGGCCGCTGGAGAAGGTGTTCAACTCGCCCTCGGCACACCGCGTGCACCACGGCAGCAACCGCCGCTACCTCGATCGCAATCACGGCAGCATCCTCATTGTGTGGGATCGGCTGTTCGGGACCTACGAGCCCGAAGGGGAGCGGGTCGTCTACGGCCTGACCACGAACATCGACACGTTCAACCCTCTGCGGATCGCCACGCACGAGTGGGGCGCGATCGCCCGCGACGTGTTCCGGTCGCGCACCTGGCGGGATCGCGCCAGCTATCTCGTTCGCGGACCCGGCTGGGCGGGTGCTCCGAGGGACTGATCCCTCGACAACTGTGCGCGTCAGTGGAGATGGAACTCGACCATCGGGATGGAATCCGCATCCTGGCCGAAGTCGTCCACCAGTACCTGGCGTAGGAGCTTCCATGACATCGGATGCAGTGTTTTATAGCGAGCGAGCGCTGCCGCGGAGTCGGCTGCCGAGAGCACTCTGGCCGTGGCGGGGCGGCGGCGGATGGTGCCGGAGCTGACCCGGCACCTCGGATCGGCCTCCAGGTTCCGGTACCACTGGGCGGATCGGCCGAAACCACTCGCGGCCACCAGGCCATCGCGTGCCGGCCGCTCGGCGACCTCGATGCAGACCTGTCTGGGCAGGCCGGACCTGCGGCCGGTGTGCTCGAGCAGCATCAGCCGTGAACCGAGTAGCCACCCCAGCCCGTACCGATACAGCAGGATGGGGGAGCGGGCGGCTCGCCTGTTCCGGAGGAAGGCTGCCATGATCGCGCTCGACAATCGCTCCATATTCGGAGTGTGGCATAGGTCACCGACGGCCGTCAGATGACCGGGCAGGTCGCCGTTCGTGACCCGGCGGCGAACTCGTCGAGTGTCCCGTGCCGCCCCAGCGGCAGCATGAGCGGCCGGCCGGACGTGGGGTCCGGGATCACCTCGCACTCGAGTCCGAACACCGCACGGACCGTCTCTGCCGTGAGCACCTCGTCGGGCGGCCCGGCGCTGTGCACGCGGCCATCGGCGATCGCGACCAGGTGGTCGGCGTAGCGGGCGGCCAGGTTGAGGTCGTGCAGGACCATCACGATGGTCGTCCCACGGTCGCGGTTGAGGTCCACCAGCAGGTCGAGCACCTCGACCTGATGCGCCACGTCGAGGAAGGTCGTCGGCTCGTCGAGTAGCAGCAGATCCGTCTGCTGGGCCAGGGCCATCGCGATCCACACGCGCTGGCGCTGGCCGCCGGAGAGCTCATCGACCGCCCGGTCCGCCAGCTCGAGCGAGCCGGTGGCCTCCAGCGCGGCGGCGACGGCCTCGTCGTCGTCCCTACTCCAGCGCGAGAGCATCCCCTGGTGCGGGTTGCGGCCGCGCCCCACCAGATCGGACACGGTGATCCCCTCCGGCGCGAGGGGCGACTGGGGGAGCAGCCCGAGCGTGCGGGCGAGTTCCTTGGCGGGCATCCGGTGCACCCTCTTGCCGTCGAGCAGCACCTGGCCCGCGCTCGGCGTGAGCAACCGCGACATCGACCGCAGCAGCGTGGACTTGCCGCACGCGTTCGCGCCGACGATCGCGGTGAGGCGGCCGGCCGGCACCTCGAGATCCAGATCGTGGATGACGGTGCGCTCGCGGTAGCCGAGGGTGAGCTCTTCGGCGTGCAGCGTGTGGTCGGCGGTCACAGTGAGCCTCCGGTGCGGTTGGTGCGGGCGATGAGGTAGACGAGGTACGGGGCGCCGAGCGCGCCGGTGACCACGCCGACGGGGAACCGGGTGTCGAAGGCGAACTGCCCCACGAGGTCGGCGCCCAGCACCAGCACGACCCCCACCAGCGCGGCCGGGATCAGCGGCGAGCCGTGCGGGCCCACGATGCGGGCGGCGATGGGGCCGGACAGGAACGCCACAAAGGCGATCGGGCCGGTGGCGGCGGTGGCGAACGCGATCAGCCCCACGGCGGAGACGATGAGCAGGATCCGCGTGCGCTCGGTCCGGACGCCGAGCGCGGAGGCGGTGTCGTCGCCCAGACCGAGCATCGACAGGTCGCGCGCCTTGAGTAGCAGAATCGGCACGCACACCAGACACGCCGCGAGCACCAGGACGACGCTGTCCCACGAGGCGCCGTTGAGGCTGCCGGTGATCCAGCGCATCGCCTCCTGCAGCTCCCACTGCGGCGCGGATTTGAGGATGTAGTTGGTGACGGCGTCCAGCGTCGCCGCGATCCCGATGCCGATCAGCACGAGCCGGGTCCCCACCACACCGCCCCGGTACGCCAGGACGTAGATGAGGAGTGCCACCGCGATGCCGACGACGATCGCGAACACCGACACCTGCGCACCGCCGAGCCCCAGGATGACGATCGCGAACGCCGCCGCCGCACTGGCGCCCGAGCTGATCCCGATGATGTCGGGCGAGGCGAGCGGGTTGCGCAGCATGGTCTGGAAGGTCACGCCGCCGATGCCGAAGCAGATCCCGGCCAGCACGGCGAGCACGGCCCGCGGCAGGCGCAGGCGCCCGACGGTGAACGACGCGCCGGCCACGTCCTGCCCGAGGATCACACCGAGCACCTCGGCGGGGGAGTAGACCGTCTTGCCGACCATCAACGTCGTGGCGAACAGGACCACGGCGACGAGCACCATCGCGCACAGGACGATCCGCCGGCGGCGCCCTCGACTGCGTCGGCCGCCGGCCACGATCTCGACGCCCGACGGGCGCACCGGCGTCAGCGTGCTCACAGTTCCCTGACCTTCTGACGACGCACGATCGCGATGAGCACGGGCGCCCCGACGAGTGCGGTGATGATGCCGACGTCGATCTCGGCGGGCCGGGCGATCACGCGCCCCAGGACGTCCGAGGCGGTGACGAGCACGGCGCCGGTGAGCGCGGAGAACGGCAGCAGCCAGCGGTGGTCCACCCCGACGAGCAGGCGGCAGACGTGGGGGACGATGAGTCCGACGAAGGCGATCGGACCGGCCACGGCGGTCGCGGCGCCGCACAGCAGCACCGCGCCCAGGGCGGCCAGCGCGCGCGTGAGCAGGACGCGTTCGCCGAGTCCGGCGGCGAGATCGTCGCCCAGGGCCAGCGAGTTGAGCGGCCGCGCGGCGAGGAGACAGATCGCCGTGCCCACCACGAGGAACGGCAGGACCTGCTCGATCGCCTCGGAGCTGGCGCCGCCGACGCCGCCGATCTGCCACGAGCGGACGCCGCCGGCGATGTCCCCTCGCGGTAGCACGACGGCGCTGATGAACGACGACGCCGCCGCCGACGTCGCGGCCCCGGCGAGGACCAGCTTGAGCGGGGTGGCCCCGCCGCGCCCCAGCGAACCGACGATGTAGACGAACACGGCCGCGATCGCGGCGCCGGCGATCGCGGTCCAGATGTAGCCGGAGTAGGTCCACAGCCCGAACCACGCGATGCCGGTCACCACCGCGAGGGAGGCGCCCATGGTCACGCCGAGGATGCCCGGGTCGGCGAGCGGGTTCCGGGTGACGCCCTGCATGACCGCCCCGGCCAGGCCGAGCGCCGCGCCGACGAGCAGGGCCAACGCGGTGCGGGACAGGCGCTTGGTCACGGCCGCGGCGCCCAGGCCGTCGGTGGAGCCGCCGAGCGCGGCGCTGATCTCGTCCCACGTCACCGCGCGCGATCCGATGGTGACCGAGAGGATGACGACGACGACGAGGACCGCGATCACGACGAGGAGCCAACACAGGCGCACGCGGGCCGGGCGGCGGACGGCGGCGACGCCCGCAGTGGACGGCGGCGTGATGCTGCCTGCTGCGGGCGCCGGCCGGGTGACGGTCACCGGTCGGTCACTTACCGGTGCCGGCGGCCTCCGCGAGCTGCGCGACGTAGTCGTCGAGCACCCACGAGATCGCCAGCGGCGTGGGGTTGGCGGCGGTGCCCATCGGGCCGTTGCCGTCGAGGAACACGATCGCGTCGTTCTTGACCGCCGGCATCTGCGACAGCAGCGGATCGGCGCGGAGGGTCTCGACGAGCTCCTGGTCGCCGTAGGTGACGATCAGCTCGACGTCGTCGAACCGGTCCAGCTGCTCGGCGCTGATGCTGCCGGAGAAGCCTCCGGCCTCGGACGCCTCGGCCACCGCGGCGGGCGTATCCAGGCCGAGGTCGGAGAAGAACGCGGCGCGGGTGTCGTTGGCGGTGTAGAAGTTCACCGTGCTCAGGTCGGTCGGATCCACGTGCGTGAGGAACATGGTCTTGGTGCCGGCCAGGTCCGGGTACTGCTGGGCGGCCTCGGAGATCTCGGTCTCGAGATCGGTCACGAGGGCATCACCCTCGGCCTCGAGCCCGAGTCCCTGGGCGTTGAACCGGATCACGTCCCGCCACGAGGTGGCCCACGGGTCCTCGGGGTAGGCCACGACCGGCGCGATCTCGCTGAGGGTGTCGTAGTCCTCCTGCGTCAGGCCCGAGTAGGCGGCGAGGATGACATCCGGGTCGGTGTCGGCGACCGCCTCGAAGTCGATCCCATCGGTCTCGTCGAACAGCACCGGCGGCTCCGCGCCCATCTCGTCGAGCTTCTCCTCGACCCACGGGAGCATGCCGTTGCCGTCGTCGTCACCGAAGTTGGCGGCGGCCATCCCGACGGGGACGACGCCCAGCGCCAACGGCACCTCGTGGTTGGCCCACGCGACCGTGGCCACACGCTCCGGCTGCTCCTCAATCGTGGTGGTACCGAGCGCGTGCTCGATCACCACGGGGTAGTTCTCCGACGACCCGGCCGCGGACGCGCTGTCGGACTGGTCGGCGTCGGAGGCGCCACATGCGGACAACGCCAGGGCCGCCGTGGCGGAGATCAGGAACGGGACAAGACCACGAGAACGCATAGGGCGGCTCTCTCACTCTCAGGAGATGGGACACGGCCCCACACACCCGGGGGTGTTAGGTGAGGCTGGCCTAAAACCTTACGACTGGCCTGCGTCCGTGCGCAATCAGTTGATCCGGACGTCGTCTATCGCGATCCGGACACCTCAGGGACGGGGGAGCCGCCGGGCGAACGCAGCTGGCCCGGCGTGAGGCCGGTCGTCCGCCGGAACGAGGCGCCGAACGCGCTCGCCGAGCGGTACCCGACCCGCAGGGCCACCTCGTCGACCGTCATGCCGCCGCCGAGCAGTAGGGCGGCGTGCTGTGCGCGTAGTGCCGCGTGCCACGCGCCGAAGCTCAGGCCGGTCTCCGCGCGGAACGCGCGGGTCACCGTCCGCTCGCTCACGTCGAGCCGCGCGGCCCAGTCGGCGAGAGTCCGACTGTCACCGGGGTGCGCCTCGAGGGCGGCCACGATCGGACGCAGGAGTGCGTTGGTCGGCTTCTGCACCAGGAGGGCGTCCGGGGAGGGCTCGAGCAGGTCGAACACCATGCGCTCGGTGAGATCGCGCGAGTCGGCCGTCAGCGCCGTGTCGACCAGGCGTTCCAGCACGAGTGTGAGCAGCGGGGTCACCTCCACCGCCACAGGTTCGGTCGGGAGCGGGGAGGCGGTCCGCACGTCCACGTGCGCGGTCCGGTACCACGTGCCCGCCGCCGCCCGTGCGGAGTGCATCATTCCCGCCGGGATCCACAGTCCCACCGACGGGGTGATGGTCCACGTGCGCGACCCGATGGTGGCGCTGGACGCGCCGCGCCGGTTCCACAGCAGCTCGTGCGTGGGGTGGGAATGCGGCTCCCACTCGGTGTCCCGGTCGACCAGCTCGTCCATCCCGGTGATCACGAACGGCATCGCTGTCTCGCCCGCCGCGTACGCCGGCAGCGTCCGCCTGTCGATCCCGGGCCGTTCTGCGGTGCGCGTTGCTGCCATGCGCTGATTCTGCACCACCGGCGCGGGCGAGCGGTTCCCGTCGGACGGCTACCGCCTGAACAGTCGCGCGAAGAAGCCGCCCTCACCCGGCTCCCCGGCATGGCCCTGGCAGCGGTCCGATCCGGGGACTCCGGCCATCACCTGGTCGACGTGCATTCCGCAGCCCGCCCAGGTGGTCTTGCCGCATTTGTGACACTTCACAGCTCTACACATGGTGTTTCTCCTTGGTTGATTGTTGTGTGGTGGGCCGCCGCCGCAGCGGGCAGTGGTCGGTGGTGAACAGGCACAGTGCGGCCGTGAGGAGCACCGCCGCGACGACGACGGCGACGAGAACCGTCCGCGCGACGCCGTGCAGTTCCTCGGCCAGCACGAACACGCCCATCGCCAGGACCACGTAGCCGAAGGCCCGGCGCACCGCCCGCTCCGAGACGCGCGAACTCATCGCCACGCCGGCGAGCGACCCGGCGACCGACGCCGCGGCGATCGCCGCGACCAGCGGCCAGTCCAGGCTCACCGAGGTCAGGTAGCCGCCGAGGCCCGCGAAGGACTGCATGCTGATCACCAGTAGTGAGGTCCCCACGGCGGCGGCCATGGGTAGCCCTGCGAGGAGGGCGAGCGCCGGGACGACGAGGAAGCCGCCGCCCGCCCCGACGAGCCCGGTGGCGGCGCCCACGAGGAGGCCGTAGAGCGGCACGCGCCACGGTGCTCTCACGGGGCTGTCGGTTCGGCCCGGCTCCTCGCGCCGTCCGCGGAGCATCGCGACGGCGGTGGCCAGCATCATCGCCGCGAACGCGACCATGAGGACGGTGCCGGGGACGTGCCCGCCGGCCAGGCCGCCGCCGAACGCACCGACCATGGCCGCCACCCCGAATCCCAGTCCGGCACGCCAGCGCACGTGTCCCCTGCGCGCGTGCCCGACGAGACTCACCACGGACGTCGTCCCCACCACGACGAGTGAGGTGGGGATCGCCTCGTGGGGTGCGAGTCCGCCGACGTAGGTGAGCAGCGGGACCAGCAGGATCGAGCCGCCGCCGCCGAGCAGGCCCAACGACAGGCCCACCAGCACGGACAGCGCCACCACCAGGATGATCATCGGGTCCATGGTCGGGCTCAGGCGCGGACGGTGTCGCGGGCGAGCCAGCCGGCGTAGCTGCCCTCCAGTTCGGCCACGCGGTGACCGGCCCGTCGAAGGGCACTGGCCGCGACCGAGCTGCGGGTGCCGCTCTGGCAGTAGGTCACGATGAGTCCGTCCTCCGGTAGCCGGTCGAGGTTCCACAGCACGCGGCCGGCGCTGAGCTGCGCGGAGCCGGGGATGTGGCCCGCACTGTGCTCGTTGGCGTTGCGCACGTCGAGCAACAGCGCCTGGTCCGGCGCGCCCAGTTGGTCGGCCGTGATGACCTCGGGGGAGACCGTCGGCAGCCCGTCGAGGCCGGTGAGGTAACCGGCGATGGCGTCGATGCCCACCCTGACCAGGTGGTCGCGCGTCGCGGCGGCCTCGTCGGCGTCGGCGGCCAGCAGGACCAGCGGCCGCGACTCGCGGTCGGGGTCGTAGGCCCAGGCGCCGTAGGTGGCGGCCTTGTCGGGGCCGGGGATGTTGAGGGAGCCGGCGACGGTGCCGCCGTGCACCTGGTCGGCCGCCCTCGTGTCGACGACGACGAGTTCTCCCGCGTCGACGGCACCCGCGACCTCGTCCGGGTCCAGCAGGACGGGGTTCGCCAACTGCCCGAGCAGCGCCGGGCCCCGGGTGTTCTGCCGCTTCATCCGGCCGAAGTAGGCGTGCGCGTCCGGCTGGCCGTCCAGCAGTTCGGAGATGAAGCCCTCCTCGTCGTCGTCGGCGACATACCCCGCCCACCACGCGTGGCGCCGCTCGTAGCCGACCGTGGTCGACGGCAACGCCCCGAGCGCCTTGCCGCACGCACTGCCCGCGCCGTGGCCGGGGAAGACCTGGACGTGGTCGGGCAGCGCGACGAAGCGCCTGAGGCCGTCGAAGATCTGCGCGGCGCCGCCGAAACGGGTGTCGACACCGCCGGCGGCCTCGTCGAGCAGATCCGGACGGCCGACGTCGCCGGCGAACACGAAGTCGCCGGTGAGCATGTAGCCGGGCTCGTCGGCGAACGCGCCGTCGGTGATGAGGAAGGACAGGTGTTCGGGGGTGTGGCCCGGCGTGTGGACGGCGCGGGCGGTGATGTTGCCCAGCGTGATCTCGTCGCCGTCGTACAGGCGGGTGGCCTCGAACCCGTACTGCCAGTCCTCGCCGCCCTCGCCGGAGACATACATCCGGGCGCCGGTTGCCGCCGCCAGCTCGCGCGTGCCGGACAGGAAGTCGGCGTGGATATGCGTCTCGGCGACCGCGGTGATGGTCATCCCGTGGGAGGCCGCCAGCGCCAGATGGGCGCGGACGTCGCGGCGGGCGTCCACCACGAGCGCCTCGCCCGTGGCCTGGCAGCCGATCAGGTACCCGGCCTGGGCCAGGTCGTCGTCATAGATCCGTTCGAGAAGCATCGCGTCCTCCGTCTGGTGGGCCGGGCGGCGACGGGGCCGACCCGGCGGTCGGGGTGGTGACAACGACGAATCTACATACCCCTATGGGTATCCGCAAGATACGGGGCGGGGTATCCGATGACGCGAGCTCGGTGCCGTCGATCGCCGGGCACGGGTCCGGGTAACGCGCATCACTTGACGCGCGCCCGGGAATGGTGGTCGGGTAGGGTGCGTTGGTTCCCGCGTGCGGCGTCGTGCCGCCCGGGCTTTGTACTCTTTCCCGCAGTTCGTATTTCATAAGGACGACCCGTGACGTCTCAGTCCACTGCCGCCGACCACAGCAGCAGTTCCGAATCCACCCGACTGCCTGCAGCCACGATCCGGCTCATCGCGCTGCTCGTCGCGGCCGCGTTCGTCGTGATCCTCAACGAGACCATCATGTCCGTGGCGCTGCCCGACCTGATGGTCGAGTTCGAGGTCACCGCGGCCACCGCGCAGTGGCTCACCACGGCCTTCATGCTCACGATGGCCGTGGTCATCCCGTTCACCGGGTGGATGCTCGTGCGGCTGCCGCTGCGGACCGTCTTCATCATCGCGATGAGCACGTTCACCGCCGGTACGGTGCTGGCGTCGCTGGCGATGGTGTTCCCCATGCTCGTCGCCGGGCGCGTGGTGCAGGCCGTCGGCACGGCCATCATGATGCCGCTGCTCATGACCACCGTCCTCAACGTCGTGCCCGCTGAGCGTCGCGGTCGGACGATGGGCGTCATCTCCATCGTGATCGCCGTGGCTCCCGCCATCGGGCCGACCGTCGGCGGCGTGGTGCTGGACTCGCTGAGCTGGCGCTGGATGTTCTGGTCGGTCCTGCCGATCGCCGTGCTGGCGCTGATCGCCGGCGGCGCGCTGATCCGCAACGTCACCGAGAACCGAGACGTCCCGCTCGATGTCTTCTCGGGCGTCCTGTCGGCTCTCGGCTTCGCCGGCCTGATCTACGGCCTCAGTTCGATCGGCGAGGCCGCCATGGGCAATGCGCTGATCTCCCCGTGGATCCCGGTGATCGTCGGTCTGCTCTCGCTCGCGGTGTTCGTGTGGCGCCAGCTCGCGCTCAAGGACAATGCGCTCCTCGATGTGCGGGCGTTCGCCTCGCCCACCTTCACCGTCGCCCTGGTGCTCATGCTCATCGCCATGATGTCGCTGTTCGGCGTGCTGATCCTGCTGCCGATCTACATGCAGCAGGTGTTGGGCTCGACCACGCTCGAGGCCGGCCTCGCGCTGCTGCCGGGCGGCCTGGTCATGGGCGTCCTCGGCTGGTTCGTGGGACGGCTCTACGACAAGGTCGGTCCGCGCCCGCTGATCATTCCCGGATCGATACTGGCCTCCGCCGGCCTGTGGGGCATGACGACCCTCGGTGCCGATTCCTCGCTCGGCATGGTGGTGGCCTTCCATATGACCCTGACGTTCGGCCTCGCGCTGTTGTTCTCGCCGCTCATGACCTCGGCGCTCGGGTCGCTCCCGCCGCACCTGTACTCCCACGGCTCGGCGCTACTGACCACACTGCAGCAGGTCGCCGCGGCGGCCGGTACCGCCCTGTTCATCACCGTGATGACGCTCGGTCAGGTCGCTGGCGGCGAGGGTGGCGAGGACGCCTTGGCGGCTCAGATGAACGGCGTCCACAACGCCCTGATCGCCGGCGCCGCGATCTCGCTGATCACCGTGATCGGCGTGTGGTTCCTGCGCAACACCGCCCAGACCGAGGCCCCCGCCGCGGAAGCACTGGCCGAGGAGGCCGCCCACGCGGACCGCTGAGTCCCGGTACCCCTCGGTGATTCACCGGGGGGTTTGTGAAGGGCTGCGACCTCGAGGCGGCGTCCCGGGCGGCGCGTAGTCCGGAGCCGGGGAGGGGACCGGCGGGCGCCTGTTCGGGTCCACCCATGTCATCCGGAAATCGAGCCAGTCGCACCACTGGGCGAGTTCGGTGCGGGTGAGCCCGTGTCGGCGGCACACCTCGTCGGCGTGTAGGCCGCCGTCCATGTACTCGCTGACGACCCGTGCCATTCGGGTCTCTTCTTCATCTGCCGGTTGCATGGACCCTGTCTATCCCACGTGTCCGACATCGATGCCAGCCGTGCTGTGGTGACCGTCCGGGCGGCGGCCTCATCGGTGTCGGCGTCGTCGCGGTTTCTCTTTCTCTCTTCTTGACTCGGCCCCGCCTTCGTGTCACTGTATTAAGTACCTAATACAGCAACACGGAGGGGAGCGGCGATGCATTTCGACACCTCGTCCCCGATCTGGGTGCAGCTCGTCGGGGAGTTCTCGCGGCGCATCGTGACCGGGGAGTGGGCGGCGGGCGAGAAGATGCCCGGCGTCCGCGAGTTGGCGGCCGACCTCGGCGTCAACCCCAACACCGCCCAGCGGGCACTCGCGGAACTGGAACGGCTCGAGCTGTGCCGGTCCGAGCGGGCCACCGGGCGGTTCGTGACCCACGACGACGCCCGCATCGACGAGGTCCGCGCCGACCTCGCCACCGACGCCGCCGACGAGTTCGTCCGCCGCGTCCGCGGCCTTCGGATGGCGCACGACCAGGCCCGGGCACTACTCGACAAGAGATGGGACAGCCATGAGCACCACACCACTGACATTCCGGATGGCGGAGGAGCCTGACATGAGCGAGAACACCGCCCACCACGCCGACCCTTCCCCCCACGCCGATCACGACGCACTCATCGAGGTCTCCGGCCTGACGATGAGCTACGGCCCGACCCGCGCCCTCGACGAACTGACCATGACACTGCGGCCCGGCCGGATCGTGGGGCTGCTCGGCGAGAACGGCTGCGGCAAGACGACACTGCTCAAGATCCTCGCCGGCGTGCTGTCCGGTTACTCGGGTGACGTGCGCATAGCCGGCCACGCCCCGGGCCCCGAGTCAAAGGCGCTCGTGTCCTTCCTGCCGGACACCAGCTTCCTGCCCGATTCCGCCCGGGTGACCTACTGCCTGGGCCTCTACAACGACTTCTTCGCAGACTTCCAGCTCGAGAAGGCGCGCGATCTCATCGGCTTCTTCGGGCTGAGCGAGACCTCGCGACTCAAGGAGATGTCCAAGGGCATGCGTGAGAAGGTGCAGATCGCGCTGGCCATGTCCCGCGACGCCAGCGTCTACCTGTTGGACGAGCCGATCTCGGGCGTCGACCCGGCCGCGCGCGACCTGATCGTGGACGGCATCGTGCGCAACCTCTCGGAGGACTCGCTGCTGCTGATCTCCACGCACCTCGTACACGACCTCGAGCCGATCCTCGACGCCGCGGTGATGATGCGCCACGGCCGGGTGATCCTGCAGGGCGATGCCGACGACCTGCGCCAGAACCACTCCGCCAGCCTCGACCAGATCTTCAAGGAGACGTACCGATGACCACCACACTGCTCAAGCACGAGTGGCTGCGTACGCGCGGAGCACTCGGCATGTACTTCGGCATCACCGTCCTGGTGGGGCTCCTCGGAAGCCTGCTTGGCGCGTCGGGCTGGTCGGTGTTGTCCGTGCTCGGGCTGCTGCTCGCTTTCCTCGCCGTGTTCGTGCTGGTACCCGGCGTCCAACTCCTGCTCGTCGCCGACTACTGGCGGTCGGGCTACGGGCGGACCGGGTACTTCACGCAGTCGATCCCGGTGCGCGGTGCCACCATCTTCCGGGCAAAGCTCCTCTGGGCGGTGCTCGTCTCGCTCGCCGCTGCCATACTCACCGCCCTGCTCGGCTGGATCGTGTGGTGGGCCGTGGCGATCAACTCGGGTATCACGTCGCCGTCGGTCGCGGTGATCGGCGACATCATGGCGGACCTCGCGGAGATCGCGCCCGCCTGGATGATCGTCGCGGGTGCGGTTCTGATGCTCGCCTCGTTCCTGGTGTGGCCGATCTACTACTACTTCGCCGTCTCCGTCGGTCACGAGAACCGTTTCGCGGGAATGGGTGCCGCGGGCCCGATCGTGGTGTTCGTCGTGCTCTACGTCGGCATGCAGCTGGCGTCCCTCCTCGGCATGGTCGCGATCCCGCTCGGCATCGGGATGGAGGGCGACCGCCTGGGCCTGGTCTCGTTCAACGTTCTGGACGAGATGACCGTGGGCACCGCCAACAGCGAGGCGATGCCCATCGGGTTCCTGGCGACCATGGGGCTCATCCTGGTGTTCTGCGCCTGGCGCACGGTCCGATCCTGGAATCACAAGGTAGCCCTGCGCTGATTCGACCTACGCTGACCCACCGTGAGCTGGCCGGCCCCGTCATCGCCGAGAGCGTTCCGCACGCATCGCCCGAGAGGGAAGTGTGCGGAACGCTCTTCGCGTTGCCGGGGCGTCCGCGGTCGTACAGTGAACCGCTGATCGTCGCATGCCGCCGGGCCCCCGGCACATCAGCCAGGACGTGCGCGTTCGGCCGACCCGGCGCGAGGGTTCCGTAGACGAACAGCTGCTCGGGCATCGGGGTCTTCTCCTATTGCAGGCCGACCGTTGCGATCACTCTGCCACCACCGCCCAGCCGCTGGTCATCTCGGTGAGGAACTCCGGAAGTCGCCGCAGGATCCGGTTCTGCTCGGCCCGCTCGCGGAACACCACGCCGAGCACCTGCTTGGCCTCGGCGGGCCGGTCCTGGACCAACTCGCGATAGCGCGGTACGAGGTCCTGCTCGATGTACTCCCAGCGCGGCCAGCGGTCAGCCCAGTTGAACGCCGGCAGCGGGGTGTGGACGGTCATCGGCCGCCCGTCCACCTGCGCCTGCACGGTCAGTGGCCGAAAATGTCCGAGACTACGGGCGCCGGGGATGTCGGGGCTGCCCCCGACGGTCGTGATGTAGGTCAGCACGCGCCCCACATCGTCGCGGCCCAACACCGCGTCGCGGCCCGCCGCTGTGCTCCCGTCGCGGCCCGCCGCGGTGGCGTCCCACTGGTCGGCGATGATCTGGTTCTGCTCGCGCGACGCCATCCGTACCAGCGCCTCGGCCAGGTTCGCAGGACCGCCGGCGTCGACCATGCGCCAGGCGTCGACCACGTACCCGTCATAGGCCCCGCCCGCCGCGAGCTCCTCGACGGCGGGCAACCCCTCGGCGGCGTACGCCTCGTGCGCGGGAATCATGTCCATGAAGATGTGTCGCTGCATCACCAACAGGCGGTGCAGGTACCAGTCGATGTCCGCGCGGGTGAGCGTTGGGCCGACCGTGGCCAGCAGTCGGACATCCTCGGGCATCTCGCGTGCGAGTTCCCACGGAAGGTCGTTGAGCGCGCCGCCGACGGCGGCGCCCAGCTGGTGCACGGCCGGCACGGTGAGCAGCTGTCCGACCTCCTCGAGATCCCAGAAACCGGCGGCGAACGACATCCCCGCGAGCCCGGCCATCCCCGTCCAGAAGTAGTCGTCGCGCGAGTTCGCCAGCCGCAGGTAGTTCACGTACACCTTGTCGACGTTCTCGAGGTTGGCGGCGAGCCCGCGCTCGGGCACCCAGTGTTGTAGGTCGATCCCGGCTTTCTCGGCACCCACCGCGAGCCAGTACTGGCGCGCGAGCGTGGCGTAGCGCGCAGGATCGACTCCCGACCCGCGTGCGCGGTCGAGCATCGGCCGCAGCGTCGCGCTGTCGGTCGGCAGGGACGAAGCGAAGCCGCCACTCCATTCTCCGTGGGGATTGTCCTCGACCACGTCGAGCGAGGCCGCGGCCGGCGTCGAGTAGGGGACCGGTGGGTCCCCGGCCGCAGCCGGCGCGGCTCCGATTGTCGCCACCATCGCGACGACGACGACGAGCTTCGCCACCCACACCCCGGTCACTCCGGCCATGTGCCCACCACCTCGTATCTGTGTTGGATGTCACATATATCCCATGCGGTGGGTGCTGTGGCTCTGTTCGCGCGAGATCGGCGGTCGCGGGGCGTTGGGTCGCGGAGAGTGGGGTCGCGCGGTGGACTGCGGTCAGTCGGTGCCGTCCGCCAGTAGCCCGTAGAGCCGCTTGCGTAGTGCGACGAGCTCGTCGGTGGCCGCGGCCCCGATCGCCTCATCGCCCGTCTGGGCCACCGCGCGAACCGCCATCGCGGCATCGCCGAAGGCCTTCCACAACTCGGCATTCCCGCCGAGCCGCGAAGCGGCCTCCTCCGTGGCGTCGTCCCAGGGGGCCGGGCGGTCCGCCAGCTCGTCAACCTCGGCCCGGCCGGCATCGGTGAGCTGGTAGTGCTTGGGCCCTGCGTCCTCGGCGGGGCCGATCAGTCCCTCGTCCTCGAGGAGGGCGAGGGCCGGGTACACCGCTCCGGAGCTGGGGCGCCAGGTTCCGCCGCTACGCTCCGCGAGCTGGCGGATGATGCCGTAGCCGTTCATGGGGCCCTCCGCGAGGAGTAGCAGGGTGCCATGGCGGACGTCTCCGGGGCGCCGTCGCCGGGACGGCCCGCGCCGCCCACCGTGGCCCTCCCCGAACCGGCCCGCCCCACCGAAGGGGCCTTCGGGTCCGAACGGCCCGCCGGGACCGAACGGCCCGCCCGGGCCGAATGGCCCACCGGGGCCGAAGGGGCCGCCGGGGGCCCCGTGCTCACCGTGGCCGTGCGGCCGCCCGTGGCCATGGCCACGGCCGCCGCGGCGCGGGTGGCCGCCCCGGCGGTGGCCGGCGAATCCGCCTCCATCGCCGTGTCCGGACGGGCCGAAGCCCTCCGGGTTGAACATGACGTCGTTGCTTCGCATCGAACGTCTCCTCTCGTGTTCTGGGTGCCCTGATGGCACCCGGCTGGATACGAGTATCAACGACATCTAGAAGAATGTCAACGACATATCGTTAACTGACGTCAGTGGGATTGGTTCCCGGGATGGACAGGACAGTATCCGCCTGCGGGAACAAGCAACGATGACCGTGCGTTAACCAACTACGAGTGATTCGTCGGTATCCCGGCGGGGCCTCTCGACAACCGACCTCCCCCGACACACCCGAAGGGACCCCGATGCGCAAGAGCAGCAACCCGGTCTTCAGCTCACTGTCAGAGTCGAGCGCCAAGGGCGCCACACAGTTCGGTGGCGCCGGGCAGGCCGCCTTCCAGCAGGGTCAGTATGGCCAGCAGGGCTTCGGCGCGCAGCCCGGCTACGCGGCACAGCAGCCGCAGTTCGCCACCGACGACCGCCCCATGACGATCGACGACGTCGTTTCCAAGACCGGGATCACCCTGGGCGTCATCGGCGTGATCGGCATCATCGCCTACTGGCTGTCGATCTCGGCGGGATTGGCCATGCCGCTGCTGCTCGTCGGCGGCATCGGCGGGTTCATCACCGTTCTGGTCGCCACCTTCGGCCGCAAGATGGACTCGGCGCCCGTCACCCTGGTCTACGCAGCGTTCGAAGGTCTGTTCATCGGCGCCGTCTCGCACGTGTTCACCATGAACATCGCGGGTGCCAGCGCCGGGGTCGTGATCGGCCAGGCCGTGCTCGGCACGTTCGGCGTGTTCGCCGGCATGCTGTTCGTCTACAAGACCGGCGCCGTCCGCGTGACCCCCAAGTTCACGCGCTTCATGACCGCCGCGATCATCGGCGTCCTGGTACTCATGCTCGGCAACTTCGTCGGCGCGATGTTCTTCGGCTTCAACCCGCTGCGTGACGGCGGCACCATCGCGATCATCTTCTCGCTGGTGTGCATCGGCCTCGCCGCGTTCAGCTTCCTGATGGACTTCGACAATGCCGACCGCCTCGTGCGCGCCGGCGCCCCCGCGAAGATGGCCTGGGGCGTCGCCCTCGGTCTGGCCGTGACCCTGGTCTGGCTGTACATCGAGATCCTGCGCCTGATGAGCTACTTCCGCGACTGACCTCGTACGCGTCCGGGAACGCCGAGGCCCCACCCGGGGCCCGCCTCAACCCGGACTGAAACCGCACGGCCTCGGCCCCCATCAGGGAGCCGAGGCCGTGCGCCGTTTCACGGGAGGCCTTGGGTTCGACCGGTGGCCTGGTGCGTCGGCTGCGTCTCACGGGTGGCGTCGGCAGCGCGGCTGACGGCACTGCGGCTGATGGCACCGCGGCCGACGGCCGACGGTCGAGGGGAGCGGCCCCGGCCCCCTCGAGACAGGGAGCGGGGGCCGCTGTCATGTACCGCGCGCAGCGTGGCCGGCAGCAGTTCGATACAACGAAAAGAGCGTTCCGCTCACGTTTCCCGAGAGGGCGTGAGCGGAACGCTCTTCGCGATGGCGGGTCGCACGTTGCCCGCCGCGCTGGGGATCAGCTGAGGCGCTCGAGCACCATCGCCATGCCCTGGCCACCGCCGACACACATGGTCTCGACGCCGAACTGCTTGTCCTCGGCCTGCAGGTTGTTGATGAGCGACGCGGTGATGCGGGCGCCGGTCATGCCGAACGGGTGGCCCAGCGCGATGGCGCCACCGTTGACGTTGAGCTTGTCCTCCTCGATGCCGAGCTCACGGGCCGAGCCGAGCACCTGTACGGCGAACGCCTCGTTGATCTCGAACAGGTCGATGTCGGAGATCTGCTTGCCGGCGATCTTCAGGGCGTTCTTGACGGCCTGGATCGGCCCGAGGCCCATGATCTCCGGCGACAGGCCGGACACGCCGGTGGAGACGACGCGCGCGAGCGGGGTGAGACCGAGCTCCTTGGCCTTGGTGTCGGACATGATCACCAGGGCGGCGGCGCCGTCGTTGAGCGGGCAGCAGTTGCCGGCCGCGACGGTGCCGTCGGGACGGAAGACCGGCTTGAGCTGCGAGATCTTCTCGTAGGTGGTGCCGGGCCGCGGGCCGTCGTCAGCGGTGACGACGGTGCCGTCGGGCATGGTCACCGGGGTGATCTCGTTGGCGAAGTGGCCACGCTCGACGGCCTCGACGGCGCGGTTCTGCGACCGCACGCCCCAGTGGTCCTGCTCCTCGCGGGTGATGCCGGTGATCTGCGCGACGTTCTCGGCGGTCTGGCCCATCGGGATGTAGACGTCCGGCAGGATGCCCTGGTCGCGCGGGTCGGTCCACACGTCGGCGCCACCCTCGGCGCGCTTGGCGGTGCGGGCCTCGGCGTCGGCGAAGATCGGGTTGTGGGTGTTCGGGATGTGGTCCGAGGTGCCGTACTGGAAGTTGGAGACGGTCTCCACACCGGCGGAGATGAACACGTCGCCCTCGCCGGCCTTGATCGCGTGCAGCGCCATACGGGTGGTCTGCAGCGACGACGAGCAGTAGCGGTTGACGGTGGTGCCGGGGACGGTGTCCATGCCGGCGAGCACCGAGACGACGCGGGCCATGTTGAAGCCCTGCTGGCCGCCGGGCAGACCGTTGCCCAGCATCAGGTCGTCGATCTGGGTGGGGTCGAGCTCGGGCACCTTGGCCAGGGCCGCCTTGACCATCTGGGCGGTGAGGTCATCCGAGCGGATGCCCACGAGGGAACCCTTGTTGGCGCGCCCGATGGGGGAACGGGCGTAAGAGACGATCACGGCTTCCGGCATGGAAGGCTCCTTCTTTGTCAGGTGAGTGCTCTGTATCTGGTGAGAGCACCGTGCGGTCGGGTCAGTCTGCGGGACCAGGGTCCTCCCGCGCGGGGCGGGCCAACCTGAGGATGCGGCTCCGGCGTCGGAGGGTGTCCGCGGCCTCGCGGGCGTCCCCCGTGTTCTCCGGGTCGCCGTCCACGTTCTCATTATGCAGGAACGTGTTCTCGTCCTGACCTTCCGCGTCCTCGTGGTTGCGGACGAAGTCGGTCAGACGCGTGGTGAGCCGGGCGACCACGGAGTCGCGGTGCGGGCCGACCTCGGCGGCGGCCTCGGTCTCGTCCAGCGCCGCGGCGGCCTCCCCGGCGCCCTGCGGCGCCGACTCCTCGGGCGCCTCGTCCCACACGCCGAGCGCCACGCACACCGCGGGCAGCAGCAGGCCGGCGGAGAGTTCGTAACCGGCGGAGTTGGGGTGGAAGCGATCGGGGGAGAACAGGCTCTCGCCGCGTCGGTGGAACTCGGGCGCCAGGGTCTGGGCCAGGGACACGGGCACGCCGCCGGCCTTGCGTACCTGGACGGCCTGCGCGGACGCCAGTCGCCGGCTGAGGGTGGCCATGACCGAACGCAGCGGCTGGGGGACCGGCTTGATGATCCCCAGGTCGGGGCAGGTGCCCACCACCACGTGTGAGCCCCCCTCGCGTAGCGCGTGCACGGCCTCACCGACGCGCCGCGCCGACGGGCCGATCCCGTTGCGTGCGGTGATGTCGTTGCCGCCGATGAGGATCACGGAGATGTCCGGGTCGCCGTGGGCGATCTGCATGGCCTCGACCTGGCCGGGCAGGCCCTTGGAGGTGGCGCCGACGATCGCCTTGATGCTCAGCCGCACGTTCAGGCCTGATTCCTCGGCCAGGCCGCGCGCGATCAGCACGCCGGGCAGCTCGGCGGCCGAGTCGGCGCCCAGGCCGGCGGCGAGCGAGTCGCCGAACACCATCATGTGGACGTCGCACTCCATGCCGGGCCGCCACGGCTCCGGCGTCGCGGCGCCGGGTCGGTAGAGACCGTCGCCCCCGAAGGGGCGACCGGTGGGCTTGGGGATCACGCGGCGTGCGATCCGCGCCTGCTGCGCCAGGACCTCGTAGGCGCCGCGGTAGACGCCGACCGTCCCCACGGCCACCAGCGCGAGGCTCACCACGAGGCGGCGGGCCGGATCGTCGGTCTCGCTCATCGCGCGTGTCGTCTCCCCTCGCGGTTCTGGGTCGCGGTGTGGTGGCGGACCGCGGTGTGGTGCCGCGCTCCGGTGCGGTGGCGCGCGGCCGGGGCCGCCGGTGTGGCCGCGAGCGCCCGGGCCTGCTGTGCCAGTTCGACGATAGCCCGGCGGCTCTGCGCGGGCCCTCCGGACAGGTCGACGGGGTATTCGACGATCGAGATGTCGGTGTGGACGATCCGCCGCGGCTGTGGAGCGTCGTCGCGGCGCTGCGCCGGGTAGATAAGGTAGGCCCGGTCCACGCCGAGTGCGGTACAGGCGGCCAGAAGCCGGTAGTGCTCGGCGGCGCGGGCGCGCCGGTCGGTGGGGTAGGTGGCGACGAACGTGGTGACCGGGTCACCGTCGACCTCGTAGACCAGGCCGGTGCGCACGGAGATGTGGTCGCCGTCGTCGGCGGGCGCGCGGTGTCGGCCGGGGGCGGCGCGGTGGCGTCCCGCGCTGTCGTCGTCGGTTCCGTCCTCGGCCTCGCCCGTGTCGTCGGGGCCCGCCTCGGTTCCGGACGACAGGTCGACGACGGGGTTCTGCAGCAGACGACCACCGTGACCGTGCAGCGCGGCGGTCAACTCGGATTCCACGAAACGCTCGAACAGGGCCGGCATCTCGGTCACGAACGCGGCCGAGGAGGCGTGCCCGTCCTCGACCTCCACCGAGATACGTCGAACGATCCGGTCCGCCAGCGCGAGTGCGTCCTGGTAGCGGGCGTTGAGCCGCGACGGTGTCCAGGCGGGCACCGGCGCGCCCTGTGGGATGAGCGAGGCGTCGGCCAGGCGGGCGTCGACCATCGCCAGGCGGCGCCGGGTGTTGTCCGGCAGGTCCGGCAGGAACTGCAGTCGATGCGCGGCGGTGCGCAGAATCCGGTTCTCGGCGATGTCCGGGGTGAACTCCGAGTACGAGACCTCGAGCGGGATGGTCATGCCCGGCCGGCGGCGGATCTGGTCGCCCAGGCGGATCCGCCCCCGCACGGTCGTGAGCGACTCGTCGACGCGGCGGTACCCGCGCAGCAGTCCGGGAGCCAATGCCTGGTGCGCCAACCGGGCCATGGACTCGGCGACGGAGACCCACAGCTCGTCGTCGTCACGTGCCTGGACGGCCGACGGCAGGAAGGCGTCGTCGGCCGCGTGGTCCAGGAGGAAGAACAGCTGGGTCAGCCCCAGGCTCGCGGCGGGCATGACCCGAACGGACAGCCCCTCGACGCGCACCGAGCCCACGGCCCCGCTGGGAATCAGACGCCAGGTGTCGCGACCGGCGGGCAGGACCTCCACCAGTCGCGTCTGGGAGAGGTGGTGGGCACCCTCCCAGCTCAGGGTGACGAGCTTTCCGCGGCGGTCGAACTCGTCGAACTCGAGGGCCAGAGACGTTGCCGCCGAGCCCGTCGAGGGTGCGGTCATGCCCGGCCGATCTTCCGGCGCAGCGCCGCCAGACCGAACCGTTCATGGACCTCCGCGCGGGTGAGCCGACCGTAGTAGTGCTCCTCGAGCAGGGGGAGCAGGTCGAAGCGCCAGATGGCCTCCAGGCCTCCGGGTTCGGTGGCCTCGTCCTTCATGAAATACGAGGGGCCGATGCGCAGGTCGCGGTCCGAGTCGTCCATCTCCGAGTTGAGCGCCTCGAGCAGGTCGGCCGGCTCCGTGCTTGCGTCGCGCGCCTCGAGGTGCCGGCGAAGCACGCCCGCGACCGGCGGGGTGTCGGGGTGCAGTTCCATGAACGCGAACCGACGGCGGATGGCGGCGTCGACCATCGCGATGGACCGGTCGGCGGTGTTCATGGTGCCGATGATGAACAGGTTGCGCGGCAGCCGGAACGAGGTGTCCGGGCTGTACTGCGGCAACACGGTGCGGTCGCGGTACTCGAGCAGGAAGTACATCTCGCCGAACACGCGCGCCAGGTCCGCGCGGTTCATCTCGTCGATGATGAGGAAGCTCGGGTGGTCCCGCCCGGACTCGGACGTCGCACGCGCGGCCTGCCGGCGCAGCGGGCCCGCCTGCAGTGCGAAGCCCGGCTGGCCGGACTCGGTGAGCGTGGGGCGGTAGCCCTCGAAGAAGTCCTCGTAGGCGTAGCTGGGGTGGAACTGCACCAGCTGGACCCGGCTCGGGTCGTCGGCACCCGCCAGGAAACGGGCCAGCTCCTGGGCGAGGTAGGTCTTACCGGTGCCGGGCGGGCCGTAGAACACGATCTGTTGCCGCGACTGCAGGGTGTCGACGATCTCCTGCAGCTCCTCGCGGGGCATGTGCAGACCGTCGGCCAACTCGTCGGTCACCGCGGGCAGTGTGGGCACGGCGCCGGCGGCGGGAGCCTCGGCGATCGCGGACTCGGAGGAGTGGCTCCCCGGGTGCATGGCCGACAGCAGCGCGTCGAGCCCGTCGGTGAGGTCCACGACGGTTCCGGGTTCGCCGATCAACTCCGACAGCGGGCTGGGCAGCGAGTCGAGGTCGAGGGTGACCTCGCTCCACAGCACCGACCGCTCGAGTTGCTGGCCGCCGTCCTCCACGTAACCGAGATCGTCGGTCAGCGTGCCCAGCTGCAGCCGGGCGTCGGCGACGGTGGCCACCACGTCCTGCGGGCTCATCCGGGACAGGAAGGTGTGCAGTTCGGCGGTGAGCTGGAAACGGGCCTGGTAGTCGAGGTGCGGGTACCCCTGCTCGACTGCTTGGGAGACCTCGAGGCGGCTGGCGTGGGCCGGGATCCGCGGGAGATGGGAGGCGGGCAGGGCGATGCGGTTCTGCGTTACCCACTGGCCGGCCTGCCCGACCCCGCCGCGGCCCGGGCGCACGAGCCACGCCCGCCGCGAGTGGTCGTCGCGGTGCCGCTGCCACTGGTTGGCCACCGAACCCCGGTACCAGTCGACCGGCTGGCCGAGCTGGGCGGACAGGACCTCGGAGATCCTGTGCAGGTCCTGATCGATGTCCAGCTCGTCGATCCCGGACGGGCCGCTGATGAGGTCGGCGAAGGCATCGCGGATGCGGGTCTTGTGCTCGTGCTTGACGATCGGCTGGAAGTGGCCCGGCCACACGAGATACTGCAGGCTGTAACGGATCGCCCGCCAGTCGCCGGGAGTGGAGCGGGCGGCGCGCTGGAACTCCCACGGGTCGCTGAGCGCGGCGTCGCGCACCGAGGCGTCGAGCTCCGCCCAGTGGATGATGAACGAGCACAGCCAACGCAGGTGCTCGCGCATCTGGACGTTGAAGCCCAGCCCGCCGGTCAGCGGGCCCCGCTCGGTGAGTACCTCGTCCAGGTCCGCGGGGATCTCCGGGGGGTTCTCGGTCCACGACAGGACGTCGCGGACACGTCCACGCTTGAGGCGGGCAGTCACCGTGGACAGCGGCAACTGTTGGATGTAGAGCAGCTCGGCGGCCAGCAGCACGACGGGCCGTGGCGCGCCCTCGAGCTGGTCGTGCAGCGCCTGCATGACGGGGGAGCGCATGGACTCGCCCGCCGACTCGTCCGGATCGGCGTCGAGTCGGCGGGCGAGCTCCTCTGCGACCTCGGGGGTCCACGTGTACAGGTCTTCCTCGAACGGCGACTGGCCTGTGCGCAGCGCCGGACCCAGAACCCGCCCGGCCGCCGCTTCGATCTTCGGCGCGGGGCCGAGGGGCCTGTCGTGGGAACCGTCTGACACGTGGAACTCCTGCTACACCGGCGCGGAATCGGGTCCGATAATCCGGCCCGACATTCGTGGAAAACCTACCACCGGGAGGCGGTCGGAGACCGTCAGCTCTGGTACGGCTCCGCGGTCACGACGGTGACGGACACGGTCTTGCCGTTGGGTGCGGTGTACTCGCGGGTCTCGCCGACCTTGGCGCCGAGGATGTTCTTGCCGAGCGGCGACTCCGGGGAGTAGATCTCCAGGTCGTCCTTGCCGGAGCCCTCCCCGCGGGTGCCGATGAGGAAGGTCTCCTTGGTGTCCTCGTTGCCGTTGTAGTAGGCGCGGACGACGGATCCGATGAGTGCGACGCCGGACTCGGTGGGGGCCTCACCGACCTGGGCGTTGGCCAGCAGGTCGTCGATCGTGCGGATCCGGGCCTCTTCCTGGCCCTGCTGTTCGCGCGCGGCGTGGTAGCCGGCGTTCTCCTTGAGGTCGCCCTCCTCGCGCCGCTCGTTGATCTCGGCGGCGATCAGGGGGCGGTTCGCGATGAGCGCCTCCTTCTCGGCCGAGAGGCGGTCGTACGAGTCCTGGGTCAGCCAGTGGACCTGGGTGTCGTTCGCCATGGGGCGCACTCCAATCTGTGTTTCGCCGTGCAGGTAACAAAAACACGGCCCCGCCAAAGGGAGCCGTGCTGATGCAACCGATGCTAACACAGGGCCGGTCGCCCAACGGGCTAGCGCCGCAGGTAGTCGGGGATGTCGTTGCCACACCCGTACACGTCGCCCATGTACGCGCGCCCGGTCGTGGCGATCTCGGCATCGACCTGCACGGTGCCGTTGTCGGAGGGGGGGACGTAGACCTCGCGGCGGCCGAGTTCGCCCTTGGACTGGTCCTGCGCGCGGACGATGCAGTAGGCGGCCTCGCCCGGCTCGTCGCGGGTGACGGTCATCGACATGCGCATGGACTGCTCGTCGATCACCTCGACGCCGATCACCTCGCTGGTGATGGAGGGCGTGGCGTTGAGGCGGTAGATGGTGAACCCACCGGCCACCAGGAGCGCGAGGACGAGCGCCACGAGGAACCCGGCGACGACCTTGCCCATGAACCCGGACCGCTCGTCGACCCCGTCATATCGCCCCTCGGGGAGGGCAGGGGGACGCGGCGACGTGGCGTCCGACCTCGGCTCACTCATGCCCCCAGGCTATCGGGGGCGGGTCGGCGGGGCCGCCCGGGGGCATCTCCGGCGCGGACGACCCTAGAATGGGGCGGTCACACTAGCGCGAGCACAGAACGGCAGGTGCCACGATGGCCGGTCTCCGGCTGATGGCGGTTCACGCCCATCCCGACGACGAGGCGTCCAAGGGGGCCGCGACCATGGCCAGGTACGCGGCCGAGGGTGTCCGCGTCCTGGTGGAGACCTGCACCGGGGGTGAGCGTGGCGACATCCTCAACCCGGCGATGGACCGCCCGGACATCACCGCGGACCTACCTGCCGTGCGGCGCCGCGAGATGGCGCGCGCGGCCGACATCCTGGGCGTCGACCACCACTGGTTGGGGTTCGTGGACTCGGGGTTGCCCGAGGGCGACCCCCTGCCGCCGCTGCCCGAGGGATGTTTCGCCCTGGTCGACGACGACGAGGCGACCGGGGCCCTGGTCCGCAGGATCCGGGAGTTCCGGCCGCACGTGATGATCACCTACGACGAGAACGGTGGGTATCCCCACCCGGATCATCTGAAGGTGCATTCAGCATCGATGGCCGCCTACGAGGCCGCCGCCGATCCCACCCGCTATTCGGAGGCCGGCGACCCGTGGGCGATCGCCAAGGTCTATTACACGCACGGCTTCCCCAAGAGCCGCCTGCAGTTGCTGGACGACGAGCTGTACGCCCGGGACGGGGTCCGCCACTTCGAGGAGTTCCTGTCCCGCTGGGGCGACCGCCCGGACATCATGGAGCGGGTCACCACGCGCGTGGAGTGTGCGGGCTACTTCGAACAGCGAAACTCGGCGCTGCTGGCGCATGCCACCCAGATCGACCCCAACGGCTGGTTCTTCGCGGCCCCGGTGGAGATGCAGCAGCGGGTCTGGCCGACCGAGGAGTTCGAGCTGGCCGCCAGCCGGGTGGGCTCGCCGGAGCTCGGTGAGGGACAATACGAGGCAGACCTGTTCGAGGGCGTCGACCCGCACGTCGACCTGCCAGTCGGACCGAGCACGAGTGAGGACCCGCGATGATCACCCTGGGGCCCGAAGTCCAGATTCTGGCGTACGAGTCGGCGATGGTGCTGGCGCAGAACCAGTCGCCGGGCACGCCTGGGTACAACGACAACCCGCTCGGACCGGAGTTCGGTAAGGCGTCGCCGATCGGCATCCCGGTGGTACTGCTCCTGCTGATCGCCACGATCCTGCTGATCCGCAACATGAACAAGCACATCAAGGGTCTGCCGGAGAGTTTCGACGCCGAGCACCCGGAGGCGGATCAGCTCGCCGACGAGGGCACGGACCGTGCCGGTGTGGAAGGCGACGAGGTCCAGGATCGCTCCTGAGCCCCGCCCCGTGTCGCTGACCTGATCAGCGGCCCAACAGATCTCCCATGGGCACGAAGTCGCCGAACTCGTCGTCGTCGGTCCTTCGTCCCCGACCCGCGTCGGCGCGGGTGGGTGCCACGGCGCCGGCCGTCACGCCGGCGAAGCGCAACATGTAGTCACCCAACTCGGTTCCGACGCGCGCCGTCCGGGAGGCCAGCGAGTTCTCGTCGGCGGCGGTGGTCACCGCGCCGAAGTCCTCGCTCGCGGCGAACACCGTGGTGGGCACGACGTCGGCCTTGAGGTAGGCGAACATCGGCCGCAGCGCGTAGTCGATCGCCAGCGAGTGTCGCGCGGTGCCGCCGGTCGCGCCGAGCGCCACGGGGACGCCGGTGAGGGTGCCCGGCTCGATCACGTCGAACAGTGCCTTGAACAGGCCCGAGTACGACTGGTTGTAGGTCGGCGTCACCGCGATCACGCCGTCGGCGCGTCCGATCTCCTCCACTGCGACCTTGAGTTTGTAGCCGGGGAACCGCGTGAAGGTGGCGTCGACGATCTCGTGCGCGAGCTCCCGCACCTCCAGGACCGTCACGTGGACGTCCTGGCCGTGCCGCGCCAGCGCGTCACGGGTGGCCTTGGTGAGCTGGTCGGCGAGCATCCTGGTGCTGGAGGGAACCGAGGTTCCTGCGGCGACGACGACGAGGTTCAGCGGCCGTTCGCCGGCGGGGTTGGTGGCGTGGGTGTTCACTTGTTCTCCTTCCCGGCCTGCGACTGCTCGAGGCGGGTCTGGTTGCGGCGGTCGCGGGCCAGGGACTGCTCCTGGGCGCGTTGACCGCCCTCGACGGTCAGGCCCGTCCAGTTGTCGCCGGTGCCGAAGCGGTAGGCGTCGTCGTAGGCGGGCTCGCCGGACGCGGCCAGTTCGGCGTCGCGGGCGGCGACCCGGCCGGCGTGGGTGGGGCCGTCCGGCACGTGGGCCGGGCGCAGGGCGTCCAGCTCGCGGCGCAGTACGGGCACGATCTCGGTGCCGAGGATCTCGATCTGCTCGAGGACCGTCTTCCGCGGCAGGCCGGCGTGGTCGACCAGGAACATCTGGCGCTGATAGTCGCCGACGTGCTCGCGCATCGTCATGTAGCGGTCGATGATCTGCTGCGGCGAGCCCACCGTGAGCGGGGTCTGTGCGGTGAAGTCCTCCAGCGACGGGCCGTGGCCGTAGACGGGGGCGTTGTCGAAGTAGGGGCGGAACTCGTTGACGGCGTCCTGGCTGTTGGCGCGGGCGAAGAACTGCCCGCCCAGGCCGACGATCGCCTGGTCGGCGGAGCCGTGGCCGTAGTGCTCGTAGCGGCGGCGGTACAGCTCGACCATCTGCTTGGTGTGGCTGATCGGCCAGAAGATGTTGTTGTGGAAGAAGCCGTCACCGTAGAAGGCGGCCTGCTCGGCGATCTGCGGGGAGCGGATCGAGCCGTGCCACACAAACGGGGCCACGCCGTCGAGCGGGCGCGGGGTCGAGGTGAACTGCTGGAGCGGCGTGCGGAACTTGCCCTCCCAGTCCACGACGTCCTCGTTCCAGAGTCGGTGGAGCAGTTCGTAGTTCTCGATGGCCAGCGGCAGGCCCTGGCGGATGTCCTGGCCGAACCACGGGTACACCGGGCCGGTGTTGCCGCGGCCCATCGTCAGGTCCACCCGGCCGCCGGCCAGGTGCTGGAGCATGGCGTAGTCCTCGGCGATCTTCACCGGGTCGTTGGTGGTGATCAGCGTGGTGGCCGTCGAGAGGATGATCTCGGAGGTCCTGCCCGCGATGTAGCCGAGCGTCGTGGTGGGGGAGGACGTGACGAACGGCGGGTTGTGGTGCTCGCCCAGCGCGAAGACGTCCAGTCCGACCTGCTCCGCCTGTACCGCGTACTCGACCATCGCCTCCAATCGCTCGTGCTCGGTGGGTATCTCGCCTGTCAGCGGGTCCGGCGTGATGTCGGCGATGCTGAAGACTCCGAACTGCATGGTGATGGCCTCTCGTTTGGTCTGTCGTGATCTGCCTGGGGCGTCGGCCCTATTCTAACTTGCTGACATGTCAAACAAAAGGACCCGGTCTGGTATTCCCGGTCACCTAATGGCTTGCGCTCCGGAACTCCGTCCGGCCGAGAAACGGGTCATCTATGCTGTTGGCGGCCGTGCTGGCGCCCCGGCGCGGCCACGAACCCCTCATGTAGCGCGAGTCCTCGGGCGTCCCCTCCCTCTCGAGTGCGCGTGCAGCGCCTCCGCGCCGTCTTCGTCGCCCTCACCCCGCCCGGGTTCTCCAGCTGCCGGATGAACTGGCAAAGGACAACCGATGATCGGGCATTATCTGACTATCTCGACGACCTCGGCGTGCGACGAGGGGGAGACCTCGTGACGGAGTGGATCGTTCGCCGGTGGGCCCGTTTCGGGCACGACAGGTTGTACGCCGCCACTCCCGGTGGCACTGATCTGGGCTACCTCGACATGAAGACGGGACGTTTCCACTCCGATGACATGTCGAACCTGCCGCTGCTGCGAGCAGCGATAGATGAGCACTTCGACACCTTTGACACCTCCGACACGCAGGCCTGGCAAGGCCCGCCCCCGGCTGGTGTCGTCTCATCAATGCCGACGCCGCCGGGGAGGAGCTGGCGCGACCTCGCTGATGTGCGTGCCGGTGCTGCGGCGCGCGAGTGTGCGTTGGCCGAACGCCGGGCTCAGGGCCGGGTGCGCCACCTGTTGGCCCGGCTCGTCGATGCGAACACGAATGAGCGAGCCTGGCGGATCGGCGCCGATGGCGAGGAGGCGGTCGCCGAACAACTCTCGCGCGTCGGGACTGAGTGGCGAGTCCTGCACGCGGTCCGGGTCGGGGACCGTGGTGCCGATATCGACCACATCGTGATCGGCCCCGGCGGCGTGGTCACAGTGAACGCCAAGCACCACCCGAAGGCGGCGGTGTGGGTGGGCGGAGACACGGTGATGGTCAACGGACGCAGAGTTCCCTACGTACGTAACAGTCGCTACGAAGCCACGCGGGCTTCGTGCATGCTCGCGGAACGAGTTGGCTTCCCGGTCCCGGTGACCGGACTGATCGTCGTGGTGGGCGCCCGCCGCGGGTTCACGGTCAGGACGCAGCCGACCGATGGCGCGGTCGTGGTGGTGCCGCGTAGGGGCGTCGGCCGGTACCTACGATCCCAGCCCCGGCGAATGGGGCTGCGAGAGATCGATGCGATCCATGAGGTGGCCGGGCGTTCGGACACGTGGCAGCGCTGAGCATGCCGAGCGGGTGGGTGTGGGCTCAAGCGGAGCGGGGATCGCCGCCGACGTCCTCGTGGGAGGGTGGCGCGCCATACGAGGGGTTCCGGCGGTATTGCCGGTCGGCTCCCGGGGGATTGGTGACGTGGTTGTCCTCGGCGATGAGGTGTGCGACGTGTTCTCGCCATTGGTGTTCGAGTATCTGGTCGCGGGCGCGGGCGAGTGGGCCACCGGGGAGCGTTCGGTACTCGTGTCCGGAGCCTGTGATGATGATCAGCTCGCCGAGTGGGCCCGGTCGGTAGGCGTTGTGACCGAATGTCTTCTCGCGATGGTGCTTGCGGCACAGGCAGAGCAGGTTCCACTCGGCTGTCGGGCCGCCTAGGGCGGGGTTCAACTGGTCGAACGCCAGAATATGGTCGACGTCGCAGTCTTTCGCATCGACAGTGCAACCCGGGTGCCGGCAGGTGCCGTCACGAAGACGGATGCGCTCGGCGAGCGCCGCACTGATGACATACTTCAGGCCCGCGTCGGGAGAGTCGAGCGCGCCGGGGGCGGGGTCGACCACCTCGAAGCGCACCTTCGAGTCGCCGCCCGCTAGCAGCTGCTCGCACAGCCAGTCGAAGCTGGCGTACGCGCCTCGGACGAACTCGACCTGGTTGGGTAGGCCCTGCGCACGACCGTCGATGACGCAGATGCGGACCGGCGAGTCGGTGGCCCACGGGCTGCCGGTCGTCTCGTCGCCGAGCGGGTCACACACATCATTCGTAGTGGGGTCGCCGAGCGCGCACAGCGCGTCCGCTCGAAGCTGGTCCCGGGTACGCGGGTGGAGGGCATCCAGTGCGGCCTGGGCGGCCGAGTCGATCCGACGGCGGAGCTTCTCGGCATCAGCTGCGGGCAGATTCGCCCACATGGTGGTCATGCCGTTGGGCCCCGGGCGGAAACGGACTTTGCGCTGTTCATAAGCGGCGGCGACCGCGTCTTCGCGAGATCCTGGGTCATGTTTGGTCACCGCCGCATCGACAATCGCATCCAGGGCGGTGCGGCTGGGTCTGCTGCCGCCGTCGAGTGCCCGGCCCAGCATGCGGACTACGTCGGATTCCACGGAACGCACGATCCGGTCGGGCACTTCGGCCAGTCGGCATGCGGTGTCGATGGCGAGCTGCTCGGGGAACAGGCCGTGGGAGACGGAGTCGCGGAGAAGTCGAAGGCGAGTGTGGAGCTGTATGCCGGCGGAAACGAGCCGGGCAGCGTGCCAGCTGGTCAGGCACATTGCGGCGGACAACTCGTTCCTGGCGCGGTCGGCGGGTTCCAGTCGGGCGAACGCCGGACGTGCCGCGGTCTTCTCGGCTTCGTCGGTTCTGCGGAAGGCCTCGACAAGGCGGAAAGCGGCCTCCAGGCGCGTGGCCCCGGCGAGGTTCTGTGCCTTCGTGGCGTGTCGGGCGGCGTCGCTCACCGCATCGGGATCGAGCTCGTCGACGGGGTCCAGGACCGCGCGGAGCGGGCCGGTGGACCCAGGCCTCGTCATGGCCATGCTCACCGCCTCCTCGTCGGTCGAACCGCGAAATCGAACGTATGAACTAGTCTACGGGGGAGGAATAGTTAGATCAAGTGTTCGAGCCACTGTTCTCTGGCCCCTGTGATGTCCGCCGGGGCGCGGCCGCCCCGCCGCCGCCCCGATGGGAGGTTCTGTTATGGTGGCCCGCATGTCGAACGCTCGCGCCTATTGGCGCTTTATGTGGGCTCCGGGTGGAGCCCGCGCCGCGAGCGCACGCGTCCTCTAGAAGGGACGTCGACACCCGGAGCCCAGAGGCGGTGACCAGCATGGTCGCCGCCTCCCGCCATTTCAGACAGGCGGCCCGGGTGTCGACGAGGGCATCGTCAGATCACGGCACCCGGCCCGCCACCACCGAGATACCAGGAGCGCACCGCCGTGACCATCACCGCCGAGAATCCCACCCAGACCGCTGACCGACGGGTCCTGTCGTACTCGCCGCTGCCGACCCCCACCGAGATCCTCGGTGAGATGCCGCTGGGTGCGGCCCGCGAGGCGCTCGTCGAGCGCAGCCGCGGCGATGTGGCCGATGTGCTGGCCGGCCGCGATGACCGCCTGCTCGTGGTGGTTGGCCCCTGCTCGGTTCATGACACCGAGGCCGCGCTCGACTACGCCAGGCGCCTCGCCGCCCTGAGTGAGGAGCTCGCCGAGGACCTGCTGATCGTCATGCGCGTCTACTTCGAGAAGCCGCGCACCACCGTCGGCTGGAAGGGTCTCATCAACGACCCGGCGCTGGACGGCAGCTACGACATCCCGCGTGGCCTGCGTACCGCGCGCAAGCTGTTGCTCGACGTGCTCGACCTGGGACTTCCCGTCGGCACCGAGTTCCTCGAGCCGACCAGCCCGCAGTACATCGCGGACGCCGTCTCCTGGGGCGCGATCGGCGCACGCACGACCGAGAGCCAGGTGCACCGCCAGCTCGTGTCGGGGCTGTCCATGCCGGTCGGCTTCAAGAACGGCACCGACGGTGAGGTGCAGGTCGCAGTGGACGGCTGCCGGTCGTCGGCGTCGCGGCACGTGTTCTTCGGCACCGACGCGGAGGGGCGCGCGTCCGTGGTCGAGACCGCCGGCAACAACGACTGTCACGTGATCCTGCGCGGCGGCACCGGTGGCCCGAATCACGACGCCGAGTCGGTGGCCGCCGCCGTGGCATCGGTCGCGAAGGTCGGGCTCCCGGGTCTGGTCATGGTCGATGCGAGCCACGCCAACTCCGGCAAGTCCCATGTGCGCCAGGCCGAGGTCGTCGGCGAGCTCGCCGATCGGATCGCCGGTGGCGAGCACGGCATCTCCGGTCTCATGGTGGAGAGCTTCATCGAGCCCGGGGCCCAGTCGGTGGAGGCCGCCGAGTTGGTGTACGGCCAGTCCGTCACCGACGCCTGCATCGGCTGGGACACCACTGCCGACAGCCTGCGCACACTCGCCGAAGCGGTGCGAAAGGGTCGCCGCGGATGATCCGATGGTGGTCGAGGCGGCGCTCGGTCGAGGGGGCACCGCGCGGTACTCTGTCCCGCGTGGACGCCTCCTCACCCCTGTACACGTTTTACGAGTCGCGCCTGCGCGCCTCGCTGGACGAGTCGAGGCTGCCCCGCCACATCGCCGTGATGGCGGACGGAAACCGGCGCTGGGCACGCGAGGCCGGATTCACCGATGTGAGTCATGGCTATCGCGCCGGTGCCACCAAAATCGCGGAGTTGCTCGGCTGGTGCGACGAGCTCGGCGTGGACGTGGCCACGATCTACCTTCTCAGCACCGAGAACCTGGGCCGCGACGCCGCCGAGCTCGAGGAACTGCTCCAGGTCATCGCCGATGTCGTCGACGAGATCACCGGGCCCGACCGCAACTGGGAGGTCCGGATCGTCGGCCGCCTCGAGGTGCTCCCGGAGAAGATCGCCGCGCGGTTGCGCGCCGCCGAGAAGGCGAGCGTCGGACGGCCGGGCTGCAAGGTCAACGTGGCGATCGGCTACGGCGGCCGACACGAGATCGCCGACGCCGCCCGCGACCTCGTCGCGCAGCTCATCGCGGAGGGCCGTACCGGCCAGGAGTTGGTCGATGCCATGACCGTAGAGGGGATCGGCGAGCACCTCTACACCTCCGGTCAGCCCGACCCTGACCTGGTGATCCGCACCTCCGGCGAGCAGCGGCTGTCCGGGTTCCTGCTGTGGCAGAGCGCGTACTCGGAGATCTGGTTCACCGAGGCCTACTGGCCGGCGTTCCGCCGCGTCGACTTCCTGCGCGCGCTGCGCGACTACGGCGCCCGCAACCGGCGATTCGGCCACTGATGTCGGGCGTCGAGTCGGCCGGCGTCCCGGACGCCTTCACGATCCGCGCCGTGTGCGTGGTCGACCAGTTGCTCACCGTGCCCGGCCGCGTGGGTGTCTCGGCGATCGACAAGCGCCCCGTCGAGGGCCCTGTCGCAGTGCGTCGCCTGGGCCTCCACGGCGACATCCAGGCCGACCGCGAGCATCACGGCGGCGAGTGGAAGGCCGTCTATCTGCTCTCGGATTCGGATGTCGAGCAGTGGGAGTTTGAGCTCGGCGGACCCGTCCCGCTGGGCTTCTTCGGCGAGAACCTGCGGGTCACCGGCATCGACACCTCCCAGCTGCAGATCGGAACCGAGCTCGAGGTGGGAACCGGCGGACTGCGCCTGCAGATCACCACGCCGCGCATCCCGTGCCAGACCTTCGCGCACCGCGTCGGTCGCCCGAAGTGGGTGCGCCGGTTCACCGAGGGCGGTCGCCCCGGCGCGTATGCGCGGGTCCTCACCGCCGGCCCGGTGGAGGCGGGGGAGGAGATCCGGGTGGTCACCGTTCCCACGCATGGGGTGACCATCGCGCGGATCCTCGCCGGGGTCGACGACGACGAGGCCCGCCGACTCCTGGCCGAGTTCGATCTCGCCGAACTCGCCCCGAGCCTTGTCCGCAAGCTGGATCCCGCCACGGACGTCAGGCCCCTCGACGCCGATTAGAGCGCCAGGTGATCCCACACGTCGCCGGCGGTGCGCCAGACCTGCGCCGCCTGGTCGTGGCCGAGGTCGGGGAGCCGGAATGCGCCCGTGCCGCCGGCCGAGGTCGCGAACAGGGTGACCAGGCCCGCGCGACGCTGGAACGGGGTGCGGCGGATGTTCCAGCCCAGGATCCCATCCCGGGTGAGGACGTCGGTTCGCCGCATGATCGACCCCTTGCGCAGTGCCACCACACGGTCGGTGACCGCGTGGCCCAATCCGCGGGAGTTGTCGGACGCGATCCACGCCGAGACCGCCCCGGAGACCGCGACCACGGCGACGGGCACCCACCACAGCCATGACCACACCAGCGCCGGCACGAGTGCGAACGCGGTGAGGGCGAGGGTGGTCAGGAGGGCGCGGAGGTGTCGTCGTCGTCGGGCCCGGGGCGGGTGGGCACGTAGCGACCCCGACCCGGGCAGCTCCACCCCGAGCACCGACTCGGCGACCCCGACCGGCACGTCGCGCGGTGAGGCCGGCACCAGGGCGGGGCTCGGCTTGGTCTGGCCGTTCTCGTCGTTGCCGATTCCCACCCCGATCGCGACGACGTCCAGGCGCGCGGCGGCGACCATGCGGAAACCGGGGGGTTCGTGCAGGGTCATACCGCGGATCCGGCTGCCGTCCAGCGTCGTGTGCCGACCCACGAGCAGGCCGCGGCGCATCTCGAGCGAGCCGTCCCGGTGGTGATGCAGGCGCATCGCCCACCAGTTCTCGACGAACAACACCGCCGAGATCAGCGACCCGACCAGCAGGACCGCCAGGATCGCGGCCACGACGAGCAGGGGGATCGGGACGTCCTCGATGCGGCCCCAGACCCAGGACAGTATCTCGGGAACCGCCTGGAACCAGTCGGCCACCTGGAACACCACGCCCACCGCGATGAGACCGAACATGGGGGTCATGAGACTCGCCGGGGCGTAGCGCACCCAGCCCGGATCGACGCGCGCGACCTCGGTGGAGTCCGCCGAGGCGCGATCGGCCAGCAGTCGGCGTCGCAATCCCTCGGCGGCCTGCCGATCGAGCGAGGCCAGGGTGAGGCGTGCTCCGTCGGTCTCGCCGCTGGAGAGCTTCACCGTCGCGATGCCCATCCGTCGCTGGACCACATTCGCCGAGATCTCCACGCTGCGTACCCGGGAGGTGGCGATGGACGTGGTGGTGCTGGCCAGGAAACGGACGCGCCGTTCGACGCGGTGGTCGTCGAGGCGGAAGGTGGTGACGGCGAGGCGGATCGCCTCCATGGCCGCGGTCGATGCGGTGCCGATGACGAGCCCGGCGACGCACCACAGCGCGACCCAGCCGGCGCCGAGCCCGCCGAGGAACATGCCGATCGCTGTGGGGATCGCCGCGAGGAGCAGGGCGCCGGCCGCGATGACCGTGCTCGCGGTGATGGTCCGACGGTCCAGACGCTGTGCTCGTGCCGTCATGTCGCGTCCCGCTGGTCGCCCTCGGCGGTCACGGTGAGACGCCGGGCCATCTCCTCGGCCACCTGCGCGTCGAGGGAACGAATCCGGACCGCGCCCTTCGACGACGCCGTGGTCACCACCACCGTCGCGAGACCGAACAACCGCTCCAGGGGCCCGCGGGTCTTGTCGACGGTCTGTACCCGCGACAGCGGCGCTGCGCGCCACTCCTCCCAGAACAGTCCACTACGGCTGTAGATGGCGGTGTCGGTCTCCTCCCAGCGGTGGATCGACCAGCGCACGCGCGGAACCACCACGATCGCCGCCGCGCCGATCACGAGCCACACCGCGGGGGCGAGCAGCAGCAACGGGCCCAGGAACAACGGGACGACCGAGAGCGCGATCAGCAGGCCGACCACGACCAGGGCGGCCTGCGCTGTCCACCACCTCCGGCAGCGCGGGTCGACGCGGTTGCTCGGCGGGCGGAGTGCGAGAGGCGGTGAGGTCACGGTGTCCAAGTTAGGCCTCATGTGCGACGCTGGCAGCATGAGCCTCCTCGGCTGGTACCGGGCCACCGGCGCAGACGTGCCCTTCGGCGATCCGCTCCGAGCACACGGCGTGGACATGGAGGGCTACTTCCTCCGGCTCACGGATTCCGATCGCGGGCGGGTGGTCATCGCGCTGATCGGGGTCAACCGGGGGCCCGAAGGGCAGTGGGCCACGCTCGGGCTGGCCGCGGACGAGGTGCGACTGCCGGTCGAAGCGGGCGGAACGTGGCGGGACGGTGAGGGGCGGTCGTCGTCGATCTTCTCCTCCCTCCGCCTGGCCGCCGCACCCCACGGCTGGGCGCACCCGCACCGCGTCGGGGCCCGGTCCGGGGACCTGTTCGAGTACCGCCACGACGGAATCCGTGTGGACCTGGGCGACGGCGCGCGGCTGCACGTCGACATCACCGACCCCGTCGAGTGGCCGCACCCCGCGGTCGGTGGGTCGAGCATCTTCCAGTCGGTGCCCGCACTCAACCAGTACTGGCACCCCTGGTTGCTGGGCGGGCGCGCACACGGGTGGGCCGAGCTCGACGGCCAGCGCTGGGAGTTCGACGGCGCCGAGGTCTACGGCGAGAAGAACTGGGGCGCGGAGGGATTTCCCGAATCCTGGTGGTGGGGGCAGGCGCAGGCATTCAGCGAGCCTGACACCTGCGTCGCCTTCGCCGGCGGGCAGATCCACTCGGGTCCGCTACGAACCGAGGTCACCGCGCTGGTCGTGCGGTTGCCCGGGGGACGGGTGATCCGGCTGGGCAACCCGGTCGTCTCACCCGTGCGCGCCGAGGTGGGCGACGACGAATGGCGGCTGGCCGGTCGCGGCTACGGCTGGCAGGTGCGCGTGTTGGGGCGGTCGCCGCTCGAGCGTGCGCACGTGCTGCCCGTGCCGCTGCCGTCGCAGGGACGGAATTCCGCCGGCGCGATCGAGCACCTCGCCGGCGAGCTCGAGGTGGAGGTCCGGCGGCGGGGCCGACTGGTGTGGTCGGACCACAGCTACCTGGCCGCGCTCGAGCACGGGGGCCTGGCGCGGGCCGAGGCGGAGCTGCGGCGGCGCGGGGTTCCCGAGGGGGAGACCGGCGCGCCGCCGCGATAGACGGGGCCCGACACTGCTGCTATCAGCGTCAGCTGACGGGCGTGTCCCTGCGCAGGATCAGATAGCCGAGCAGTCCGGCCACCACCGCGATCCCGAGGAAGTACGCGGACCCCGTCATCGCGGTCTGCCGGAGGAACCAGCTACCGATACCGGACCAGCCGACGTCCTGCACGATCAGCAGGACCACTACGCCGAGCAGTGCGAGCAGGACCACCAGGAGCGTCCAGAAGCTCAGGATCGAGGTGCGCCGGAAGACGGCGGCGAACATGAACGTCACGACCATGACCGCCAGCGTCAGGGCGCCGGCCAACAGGCCCCCGCCGACCAGGCCGTTGCTGCTCGTCATGAACGGGGTGTCGAACTGATAGGCGTGGATGCCGAAGCCGTCCGTCACCCGCTCGATCCAGGCGGCCAGAGTGTAGGCCACCCCGAAACCGACCGAGACCGCCACGAACGCCAGGTAGGCGCCCACCACGAACGTCCGGCGGCTGAAACTCAGCGCCATGGCGAACGGCAGCGTCTGCGTGACCGTGTACGCGGCCATGAAGCCGAGAGTCCAGACCGCGGCCTGAGAGGCGCCGCCGTACATCGGCTCCGCGGCGGCGATCCGGTCGCCGGCGGCCGCGTGGATCCACATCGTGATGCCGATCGCGATCGCCCAGACCGTCAGGAACACGAACGCCGGGACGATGATCAGGTTGGTGGGGACGATGAACTGCAGCCGGAACGCCGCCGGGATGCGGGTGGCCCACGAGGTGCGCCGACGCTGTGTGGCCATCGGGGTGTCCAGTGTTGCGGCAGTCATGATGCGACCTCCGAGTCGATGGAGCGAAGTGGGGTGGTCGTTGTCGTCGTCGCTTCTCGCCCGTCCCGGTCGGCACCCACGGTTCCCGACGTCAGGTGCACGATCAGCTGCTGCAGCGACACCGGGAGCACCTCGACGCCCCGGGAGCGAGCCCGTCGCTGCTCATGCTCCTCGAGCGCGCCCAACACGGTGGTACGGGTCAGGCGGCCCAGCGACTCGGTGTGCAGAACCTGCCGGAAGTCCGTCAGCTCGCGGACGGTGTCCGCGGCGCCGATGAGCGTCACGGCCCGACCGCGCAGCGAGTCGACGGGCTCGTCGAGCATGATCCGCCCCTGGTCGATCAGGACCACGTTTCCGATGAGATGGGCGATCTCGTCGATCAGGTGCGAGGACAGCACGATCGTGCGCGGATGCTCGGCGTAGTCCTCCAGTAGCCGGTCATAGAACAGCTGGCGGGCCACGGCGTCCAGACCCATGTAGGGCTCGTCGAAGAACGTCAGCTCGGCGCGGGAGGCTATCCCGATGATCACCGCGACCGCCGACCGCTGGCCGCGCGACATCTTCTTGATGCGGGTCCTGGCCGGGACGCGGAAGTCCTCGACCAGACGGTCGGCCAGGGGCCGGTCCCAGTTGGGATACGCCATGGCGGCGGCCGCGAACGCGTGGCGGGCCAGCGAGTCCTCGATGTACTTCTGGTCCTCGCGTACGAAGCAGATGCGTGGCAGGACCTGCTCGTTCTCGTGCGGGCGCTCACCGAACACGGACACCTGCCCGCCCGTGGGCCAGTCCTGGCCGGACGCGATCGACATGAGTGAGGTTTTGCCGGCGCCGTTACGTCCCAGAAGACCGTGGATGACGCCGGCCTCGAACGAGACGGTCACCGCGTCGAGTGCCGTAGCCGACTTGTGCCTGCGGGTGAGGTCGCGGACCTCGATGGCGTTGTTCATTTACGCCTTCTCCTTCAGCTGGCTGTGGTCAGAGGTGTTTCGGATCAGGTCCACGACGTCCTCCGGGCTCAGTCCGATGGCGCGGGCCTCGTCGAGCATGGGGGAGATGAAGTGATCCGCGAAGCGCTGCTGTCGTTCGGCTCGCAGGAGCTCCCTTGCGCCGTCCGCGACAAACATTCCGAGGCCTCTACGTTTGACGAGGATGCCGCGGTCCACCAGGAGGTTGACGCCCCTGGCGGCAGTCGCCGGGTTGATGCGGTGAAAGCTCGCGAGCTCGTTGGTCGACGGGGCGCGTTCGCCCTCCGCGAGTGAGCCGTCCAGGACCGATGCCTCGACCTGTATGGCGATCTGCACGAAGAGCGGTTTGCCGTCGTCCACGGGCGTCGCCCTCCTCGGGTTAGTGGGTTAGTTACCAAACTAGTGAACCATTTGACCTGGGAGGGCGTCAACGGGTGCGTTGGTGAGATTTCGGGGGCTTTGCGGCGACGACTGGATGCCCGGCGACCGCGCGCGGTCAGGGACGACTGGGCTCGGCGTCGTGGGCGAGTGTTGAGTCGCTGCGGCAGGCCCGCGGCTGGGTGCGTCAGATCTTGCGCAGGCGCAGTCGCTGAATCGAGTGGTCGGAGTTCTTGCGCAGCACGAGCGTCGCCCGCGGCCGGGTGGGCAGGATGTTCTCGACCAGGTTCGGCCGGTTGATCGAGGTCCAGATCTCCCGCGCGGCGAGCCGGGCCGCCTGGTCGGACAGGTCCGCGTAATGCGCGAAATGCGAGTTCGGGTTGGAGAACGACGTGCTCCGCAGTTCGAGGAAGCGTTCGATGTACCACTGCTCGATGTCCTCGATACGTGCGTCGACGTACAACGAGAAGTCGAACAGGTCGGAGACCATGAGCCGCGGCCCGGTCTGCAGCACGTTGAGACCCTCGACGATGAGGATGTCCGGCCGCTTCACCTCGATGTGCTCGCCGGGCACGATGTCGTACTTGGTGTGCGAGTAGACCGGCGCACGCACCAGCGGCGCACCGGACTTGACCTCGGTGACGAACCGCAGCAGCGCCCGCCGGTCGTACGATTCGGGGTAGCCCTTGCGGTGCATGAGGCCGCGGCGTTCGAGCTCGCGGTTGGGGTGGAGGAAGCCGTCGGTGGTGATGAGGTCGACGCGCGGGTGGGAGTCCCAGCGGGTGAGCAGCGCGCGCAGAACACGCGCGGAGGTGGACTTGCCCACCGCGACGGAGCCGGCCACGCCGATCACGAACGGCATCGGTGCGTCGGAGGCCTCGCCGAGGAACAGGTTGGTGGACTGGAACAGTCGCTGCCGGGCCGAAACCTGCAGGTGGATGAGCCGGCTGAGAGGCAGGTAGATCTCCGCGATCTCGTCCAGGTCGAGATGCTCACCCAGGCCGCGCAGCCCTTCGAGGTCCTGTTCGGTGAGCACCATCGGCATGGCGCGACGCA
Source organism: Dietzia sp. NPDC055343 (assembly GCF_053645265.1). Lineage (NCBI taxonomy): Bacteria > Bacillati > Actinomycetota > Actinomycetes > Mycobacteriales > Dietziaceae > Dietzia > Dietzia sp. NPDC055343. Next base: position 72,998 of record NZ_JBSHMJ010000002.1, read on the forward strand.
ACCGCCGCCAGCTTCGGCGGTCGAACTCCACGTACGGCGTGTAGTCGCCGGCATGTCTGCTCACAACTCGTGATTGTGGCAGGTCTGTACGTGGTAGGAGGCGTGAGGGTCGATGGCACTAAGGTGGACGACGACGATGACGACGACCACACGGTCCGTCACCCGCCACGATTTCGTCCACGGTGTACGCCGACGCGCGAGGAGCAAACATGACCGACCCGAACACCGACGTGTTCTCCGCCTCCCTGTCCGAACTGGATCCGGAGGTCGCCGAGGCGATGGCCGGGGAGCTGGCCCGTCAGCGGGACACGCTCGAGATGATCGCGTCGGAGAACTTCGTCCCGCGTTCCGTACTGCAGGCGCAGGGATCGGTCCTGACCAACAAGTACGCCGAAGGCTACCCGGGGCGCCGCTACTACGGCGGCTGCGAGCACGTCGACGTGGTCGAGAACCTCGCGCGGGACCGCGCCAAGGAGGTCTTCGGCGCGAAGTACGCCAACGTGCAGCCGCACGCCGGCGCGCAGGCCAACGCTGCCGTGCTCATGGCCCTGGCCGCCCCGGGATCCAAGATCATGGGCCTGTCGCTCGCGCACGGCGGGCACCTCACCCACGGCATGAAGCTGAATTTCTCCGGCCAGCTCTACGAGGTCGCCGCCTACGAGGTCGACCCGGAGACCATGCAGGTAAACATGGACACCGTCCGCGAGATGGCGTTGGCGGAGAAGCCGGACGTGATCATCGCCGGCTGGTCGGCGTACCCGCGCACGCTGGATTTCGCGAAGTTCCGTGAGATCGCCGACGAGGTGGGCGCCAAGCTGTGGGTCGACATGGCGCACTTCGCCGGTCTGGTGGCCGCGGGCCTGCACCCGAGCCCGGTGCCGCACGCCGACGTCGTGTCCACGACAGTGCACAAGACGCTGGGCGGGCCGCGCTCGGGCATGATCCTCACCAACGATCTCGAGCTGTTCAAGAAGCTCAACTCCACCGTGTTCCCGGGCCAGCAGGGCGGCCCGCTCATGCACGCGATCGCCGCCAAGGCCACGGCCATGAAGATCGCCGGCACCGAGCAGTTCCGGGAGCGTCAGCAGCGCACCATCGAGGGCGCCCAGATCCTCGCCGAGCGGCTCACCCGGCAGGACTGCAAGGACGCCGGCGTCTCGGTCCTCACGGGCGGCACCGACGTCCACCTCGTGCTGGTGGACCTGCGCGACTCCGAGCTCGACGGCCAGCAGGCCGAGGACCTTCTCCACGAGGTCGGCATCACCGTCAACCGCAACGCCGTGCCGTTCGACCCGCGCCCGCCGATGGTCACCTCCGGCCTGCGGATCGGCACCCCGGCGCTGGCCACCCGAGGCTTTACCGCGGAGGAGTTCCGCGAGGTCGCCGACGTCATCGGCACCGCGCTGGCCGCTGGCAAGGACGCCGACACTGCAGCCCTGCGCGAGCGGGTGACCGCCCTGGCGAAGGCCAAGCCGCTGTACGAGGGCCTCGAGGACTGGAAGATCCTGGGCTGAGTGGACACAGTCCCCACGCCAAGACGAAACCCCCCGCGGTTCATTCGCGGGGGGTTTCGTCGTCCGATGTAGAACTCGGTTCAGTAGCGGGCAGGCTACCGTGTTGGGGTGAACGAGGAGCGCGATCCGGCGCGAGGGGCCCTGTCGGTCGGCTATGTCCCGGGGGTACAGCCCGACAAGTGGCTGGCCCGTTGGCGCGAGCGCCGGGGCGACGTGCCGGTCACCGCGAGGCGCGTGGGTGATCCGCGGGCGACTCTCGCCGCGGAGGCGGGCGCCGAGGGGTTCGACGTGATCTTCTTCCGTGAGGCCGCCGACGCGCCCCGGTCGGCGCCGACCGGGCTGCTGCGGGTGCCGCTGTACACCGAGACGATGTCGGTGCTCGCCGAGAAGGAACACGAGATCGGCGCGTTCGACTCACTGAACGCCGACGACCTGGCGGGGGAGCGGTGGCTCGATCCCCTCGACACGATCACCGCGACCCCGGATGAGGTCTCTGCTGCCGTGGACCTCGTGGCGGCGAATGTGGGGCTGCTCGTCCTGCCTCTGCCGTATGCCCGCGCGTTGAGCCGGCGGGACGTGGTGGTCCGTCCACTCGACGGCGTCCCGGCGACCCGGATGGGGGTGGCGTGGTCCGCGACGCGGGAGGGGGACGAGCTCATCGACGAGTTCGTGGGGATCGTTCGCGGGCGCTCCGCGGCCAGTTCGCGTGGCGGGGCGGAGCCGCCGCGCGAGAAGCGTTCGGCCCGCGAGAAGTCCGCGGCCAAGGCTCGGGCGCGGGCGGAGCGAGCCGGCCGGGGCGAGAAGAGCGGCCAGGGCGGCGCGTCCGGCCGCGCGGGTCAGCCGGGTCGGGCCAAGGGGCGTCGCAGCCGCTGATCGGCCCTGGCCGGACGCGGTTCAGGCCTCCTTCGCGCCGACCATCGCCCGCGCGTATCCGAGGTGCCGGGCCACCACGTCGTCGGCCGTCAGCGGCCCGCCGGGTCGATACCAGGAGGAGATCGAGACGCACAGGGAGGCGATGGCGCGCGCCGCGTCCTCGGGGTGGCGACAGGTGAAGTCGCCGGCGTCCACTCCCGCGCGGATCGCGTCCTCGATCATCGTCTGTTGGGCGTCCCGCTGCGAGATGTGATGAGCCCGGACGTCCGGGTCCATGCTGCGCATCTCGGTGGACGCCACGAAGGCGTGATCGCGCCGGGCCATGTGAAAGCGGGCGAGGCATTCCACGATGTTGGCGAACCGGGTGGCGGGGGCGTCGCCGGCGTCCTCGGCCGCCGCGGCGGTGTGCGTCAGCATCTCGGCCATCGCCGCATCGACCAGGGCTGCGAGGATCGCCTGCTTGGACTTGTAGTGGTGGTACAGCCCGGGAACGGACAGGCCGGCGGCCTCGGCGATCGTCCTGATGGAGGCACCGTGATAGCCGTGCCGGGCGAAGACGCCGAGGGCGGCCCGCAACGGTGGTGTCAGCTCGTCGGTCCCGAACTCGCGCCAGTTGTCCATGAGTTCATTCTCCTTGATCCCCGGGACGTCCCGGCCCCCGCGCTTGACACCGGATGTGGTGTGGGCAACACTATCTCACACCGAGCGATCGATCGGTCGGGATAGTGCTGAGTCGGAGACGAAAACGGAGGTCGAGGATGAGCCGTACGGACTCGCGCCCATGGCAGGAGATGTACCGCCCGGGGCTCGACGAGGAAGTGGTCGCCCGACCCACGACGTTGATCGCCGCGTGGGCTGAGCGGGTCGACGCCCACCCGGACGGGGTCGCGATCGCCTACTTCGACGCCGCCCTCACCGCACGCGAGGTCGATGCCAGGGCGGACGCCCTGGCCGCCGGTCTCCAGAATCGCGGTGTGGGCACCGGGGACCGTGTCGGCATCCACCTGCAGAACATCCCGCAGTACGCACTGGCGATGCTCGCACTGTGGAAGATCGGCGCGGCGGCGGTGGTCCTCAACCCGATGTACTTCGGCCGCGAGCTCCGGCTTCCCGTCGAGGACTCCGGCGCGATCGGGGTGATCGCCACCGACCGTGACGTGCCCGCGATCCGCGAGGCCGTCGTCGGAACCGAGGTGGGCTGGATTCTCAGCACGAGCGAGCGCGACCTGCAGAGCCGCGACGATCCCCGGATGTTCACCGACGAGAGCCGGGCCCCGGCGTCCGAGGACGGCGACCTGGTCGAGCTGATGACGCGGTTCGCGGGCAGGGTCCCGGCGCCGGTCGAGATCGTGCCCGATGACCTGGCGCTGCTCACCTATACCTCCGGCACCACCGGTCCGCCCAAGGGCGCGATGAACTCGCACGCCAACGTCGTGGCGGTGGCACGCAGCTTCGCCGACTTCGTGGACGTGGCCCCGGGGGACGTGGTTCTGGCGATCGCCCCGCTGTTCCACATCACCGGCGCGGTGATCAACGCGACCCTCGGGTTGATCACGGACACCACCCTGGTCTTCGCCGGACGCTTCCGTCCCGAGATCGTCCTCGACGCCTTCCGGGAACACGGGGTGACGTTCACCATCGGCTCGATCACCGCCTACAACGCGCTGATGCGACTGGACGAGGCCGGACCCGAGCACTTCGCCGCCGTCAAGGCCCTCTACAGCGGCGGTGCACCCATCCCTCCGTCGACGGTCGACCGCTTCGCCCAACGGTTCGGCCACTACATCCACAACGGTTACGGGATGACCGAGACGACCTCCGGCGTCATCGCGGTGCCGCCGGGCCGGAGTGCACCCGTGGACCCCTCCAGCGGGACCCTCTCGATCGGCGTGCCCCTGCCCGGCATCGCCGCCGAGGTCGTCGGACCGGACGACCGCCCGGTCCCGCCGGGCGACCAGGGCGAACTGGTGCTCGCCGGCCCGCAGATCGTCTCCGGGTACTGGCGCAACGAGGAGGCCACCGCGTCCACCATGCCCGGGGGTCGTCTGCACACCGGCGACGTCGCCGTCATGGACGCCGACGGCTGGGTCTACCTCGTGGACCGGCTCAAGGACCAGATCAACTCCTCCGGCTACAAGGTGTGGCCTCGTGAGGTCGAGGACGCGCTCTACGAGCACGACGCGGTTTTCGAGGCGGCGGTGGTCGGGCTCGCCGACGAGTACCGCGGCGAGAAGGTCGTCGCGTTCGTCTCCCTCAAGGCGGGCTGCACCGCGACCTCCGACGAGTTGGCCGCCTTTGCCGGCGAGCGGCTCGCGGCCTACAAGCGGCCCGCCGAGGTCCACGTCGTGGGCGAGTTGCCCAAGACCCAGACCGGAAAGATCCGGCGTCGCGAACTCCGCGACGCACACACGCCCTGATGTCCCGCCCCGAACCCTCACCCACCCTCACCCCATCGAAGGGAACCGACATGGCTGATGCCACAGTCCGTCCAGAAGTCCCCGGGCAGCCCACCGCGCCCGTGACGGCCACCAAGAGCCCCGGCGCCCTCAAGTCGCTGGCCGCGAGTACCACCGGCCAGCTGTTCGAGTGGTACGAGTGGACCGCCTACGCGGTGTTCGCCCCGTTCATCGCCGCCGCGATGTTCAACAATGACAACCCGGTCTCGGCGCTGCTCGCCACCCTGGCCGTCTTCGCCGTCGGGTTCCTCATGCGTCCGTTGGGCGGCATCGTCTTCGGCCGTATCGCCGACGTCAAGGGACGCAAGCACGTCCTGATCGTCACCATGCTGATGATGGCCGCGGCGAGCCTGCTGATCGGACTGCTGCCCACCTACGGGACGATCGGTGTCTTCGCATCCGCCCTCCTGCTGCTCTGCCGCATGGTCCAGGGCTTCGCGCACGGCGGTGAGTCCGCCACGGCGTACAGCTACGTCGCCGAGATCGCGCCGCCGCACCGCCGCGGGATGTGGGGCAGTCTCGTCTTTGTGGCCATCATGGGCGGCACCGTGATCGCCTACGGCATCGGCGGCGGCATCACCGAGCTGCTCAGCGAGTCGGCCGTCGGCTCGTGGGGCTGGCGCGTGCCGTTCCTGCTGGGCGCCGTGTTCGCTCTGTTCGTGCTGTACCTGCGGTCCGGCATGGAGGAGTCCGAGGTGTTCGACACCGCCGAGGCCGCCGAGGCCGCCGAGGCCGCCGACAGCGCCGCCGCGGCCACGGGAGCCGGGTCCGACGCCGGTTCCGCCGTCGTCACCACGTTCTCCCGCGGTCGCCTCGCTCGCGCCATCGCCCTCGTCGTGACCATGGTCTCGGGCATCACGGTCGCCCACTACACCTGGAGTTCGTACGCGTCCACGTTCGCCATCACCCAGCGCGACATGGACTCCGGCTCCGCCTTCTGGATGATCTTCGCCAGCCAGCTCATCGCGCTGTGCACCCTGCCGCTGTGGGGCCTGCTGTCGGACCACATCGGCCGCCGTCCGGTGATCTTCATCTTCGCGGTGGGCACCATCGTCACGACCCCCTTCCTCATGGGCATGATCGACGACCGCCCGTGGACCCTGTTCGTGGCCTCGCTCATCGCCATGACCCTGGTCGCCGCGGCCGGGTCGATCCTGTCCTCGTTCATGTCCGAGGCGTTCCCCACCAAGATGCGCACGGCCGGGATCGGGTTCGCGTACTCGCTGTCCGTCGCGGTGTTCGGCGGAAGCGCTCCCTATCTCAACGCCCAGTTCATCCAGTGGGACCTGTACTGGCTGATCAGCGCGTACATCATCGTGCTCTGTGTCTGCACCATCATCGCCACGGCCATCATGAAGGAGACGCGGGGCGACAACCTGCACACGGTCGGCCGCGGCTAGTCGCGCCCGAACCGGCCACACATCCGTCCATCGACCGCGAGGATCGTAGTTCATGACCACTTCCCAGACAGACACAGAGTCCGAGGGGCTGCCCGTCGACGAGTTGCTCCGGCCCGACGTGGTGGGCCCCAAGATCGCGGAGGCGACCGGTGAGAAGGCCTGGACCGAGTTCGAGGCCGAGCTCATCGCCGGTGGCAAGTCCAACCTCACCTTCACCCTGCGTTCGGACGCCGGCGAACTCATCCTGCGCAGGCCGCCCACCGGCGAGCTGCTGCCCAGCGCCCATGACATGGGTCGCGAGGCGCGGATCCAGATCGGGTTGGGCGACACCGACGTCCCGGTCGCGCAGGTGGTGCTCAACGAGACCACCGGCGAGGACCTGGGCGTGCCGTACTACGTGATGGAGAAGGTGGTCGGCCACGTCATCCGCGACGCGTTGCCGCCGGGCTTCGCCGAGTCCGACGACGACAAGGCGGCCATGGCCGACGCGCAGATCGACGCTCTGATCGCGCTCCACGCGGTGGATCAGAACGCAGTGGGCCTGGCCGATCTCGGTCGCCCGGACGGCTACCTCGAGCGGCAACTGCGCCGGTGGCTCGGGCAGTCCGAGAAGGCGGTCGACTCCGTCCGGGCCGATCGGCTGCCCGAGCTGGCGGCCCGGCTCGGGGAGAGCATGCCCACCTCGCCGTCGTCGCGGATCATCCACGGCGACTACCGCCTGGACAACTACGTCGTGGCGCCCAACGACCCGGGCCGTATCCTCGCGATCCTGGACTGGGAGCTGTCCACGCTAGGCGATCCCGTCGCCGACCTCGCGCAGACGGTCCTGTACTGGGGCGACCCGGACGGGCCCGAGGTGCCGCTGATCCCCAGCATCACCACCGAGCCCGGGTGGCCGGGGCCGCAGCGGTTGCTCGACCGCTACTGCGCGGCCACCGGCACCGACCCGTCGTACATGCCCTGGTACCTCGCGTTCGCCACGTTCAAGTTCGCGGCGATCGCCCAGGGCGTGGCCACCCGTTCGCTGGCCGGCGACATGGCCGGTCAGGACTTCGGCGACATCGGTCCGCAGATCCGCGACCTGGTCGACCACGGCCACTCGATCCTCGACTCCCGGAAGGGGACCAACTGATGACCGACTCCGACACCGCGAGTTCACCCGCAGTGCCCGCACCTGTCGATCCCCGCACCGGGCCGCAGACCGCGGTGCCCGTGCTGGACCGGTTCCGGATGGACGGTCGCGTCGTGGTGGTCACCGGGGCCTCGTCCGGACTCGGTGCCGGGTTCGCCCGCGCGCTGTCCTCGGCGGGGGCCACCGTCGTGCTGGCCGCCCGCCGCAAGGAACGGCTCGAGGCGCTGGCCGAGGAACTGCGCTCGCGCGGCGCGGTGGCCTCCACCGTGGCCTGCGACGTGGCCGACCCCGAGTCGTGCGCCGAGATGGTCCGCGCCGCTATGGCCGAGCACGGTCGGATCGACGTGCTGGTCAACAATGCCGGCCTCGGCACGGCCGTGCCCGCGCTCAAGGAGAGCCCCGAGCAGTTCCGCTCGGTTGTGGACGTCAACCTGGGCGGGTCGTTCTGGGCTGCCAAGGAGTGCGCCGCGGTCATGGGCCCGGGCTCGAGCATCGTCAACGTGGCCAGTGTGCTGGGGTTGACCGCCGGATTCGCGCCGCAGGCCGCCTACTCGGCCACCAAGGCCGCCGTCATGGGACTGACCCGGGACCTGGCCTCCCAGTGGGGCGGCCGGCGCGGCATCCGGGTCAACTCGCTCGCGCCCGGCTACTTCGCGTCCGAGATGACCGACGAGATCCCCGAGCATATGCTCGCCGACATCACCGGCAGCACGATCTTCGGTCGCCTCGGCCTCCAGCCCGAGCTGGACGCCGCCCTGCTCTTCCTCGCCTCCGATGCCGCGTCCTTCGTCACGGGCACGACGCTCGTGGTGGACGGCGGCATGACTTTGCATTGAATCGACGCAGCACTGAACCGGACACCTGAAACAGGAGTAGTGACAATGGAATTCGCACACAGCCAGCGCAGCCTCGAGCTGCAGGAGAACATGTGGGAGTTCATGCGCGAGCACGTCTTCCCGGCCGAACCCGTATGGGCCGAGTACCTGCGTGAGCACGGAGAGAACGAGCACCCGCCCGTCATGGAGGACCTCAAGGCCGAGGCCCGGCGTCGCGGGCTGTGGAACCTCTTCCTGCCCGAGTGGTCGGGGATCTCCAACCTCGAGTTCGCCGCCGTCTCCGAGATCACCGGCTGGTCGCCGGTCATCGCCCCCGAGGCCATCAACTCGCAGGCCCCGGACACCGGCAACATGGAGACCTTCCACCTGTTCGGCACCGACGAGCAGAAGGCGAAATACCTCGAGCCGCTCAAGGCGGGGGAGATCCGCTCGGCGTACGCCATGACCGAGCCCGACGTCGCCTCCTCGGACGCCACCAACGTCCAGACCGTCATCCGTCGCGAGGGCGACGAGTACGTGATCAACGGCCGCAAGTGGTGGATCACCGGTGTGGCGGACTCCCGCTGCGAGATCCTCATCGTCATGGGTAAGACCGACCCGGACGCGGACACCCACCGCCAGCAGTCGATGGTGTTGGTGCCGCGGGACACCCCTGGCCTGACCATCGAGCGCAACCTGCCGCTGTTCGGCTACCAGGACCAGCACGGCCACTGCGAGCTCGTGTTCCGTGACGTGCGGGTGCCGGTGTCCAACCTGCTGGGGGAGGAGGGCGCGGGGTTCGCGATCGCCCAGGCCCGTCTCGGGCCGGGACGAATTCACCACGCGATGCGGGCGATCGGCATGGCCGAGCGGGCGCTGGCCCTGATGGTGGACCGTGCCAAGTCACGTCACGCGTTCGGCGGCTACCTGTCCGAGCAGGGGGTGGTGCAGGAGCACATCGCCAACTCGCGCATCGAGATCGACCAGGCGCGCCTGCAGGTGCAGCACTGCGCCTGGATGATCGACACCGTCGGCGCCAAGGAGGCCCGCTTCGAGATCTCGGCCATCAAGGTGATCGCGCCGCAGGTCGCGTGCGCGGTGATCGACCGGGCGATCGAGATCTTCGGTGGCGCCGGGGTCTCGGACGACACGCCGCTCGCGTACTTCTACGCGTGGGCGCGGGCCCTGCGGATAGTCGACGGCCCGGACGCCGTGCATCGCCGCACCATCGCGCGCGGTGAGCTGCGCAGGACCCCGCCGTACATCGGCTGAGAACGACACACCGCCGGGACACGGCCAATACTAGGATGTGCCACTAACGGGTCGCGGCCCGTGCCGGGGCCATTTTCGGACAAGGAGAACACCATATGGGTGCAGTGATCGTCGAGGCCGTGCGCAGCGCGGTCGGTAAGCGTAAGGGCGGTCTGGCCGGCGTTCACCCCGCCGATCTGTCGGGCGCGGTGCTGAGCGGGCTCGTCGAGCGCGCGGGACTGGACCCGGCCGCGGTCGAGGACGTCATCTGGGGCTGTGTCACCCAGGCCGGTGAGCAGGCCGGCGACATCGCCCGGACCGCCGCTCTGTCGGCGGGCTGGCCGGAGACGGTCAACGGTGTGACGATCGACCGCCAGTGCGGTTCGTCGCAGCAGGCTCTGAGCTTCGCCGTCGCGGTGATCGAGTCGGGTTACCAGGACGTCGTTGTCGCCGGTGGCGTCGAGTCGATGACCCGCGTCCCGATGGGGTCGCACGTCTCGGCCGAGTCGTTCCCGTACGGCGAGAAGTTCATGACCCGCTACAACGGCATAGCCCCCAACCAGGGCGTCGGTGCCGAGATGATCGCCGAGCGCTGGGGCTTTACGCGCACCCAGCTCGACGAGTTCGCGGTGGCCTCGCACGAGAAGGCCGCCGCCGCGCAGGATGCCGGCTTCTTCGCCGGTCACATCATCCCGGTTCAGACCCCCGACGGGATGTTCGACACCGACCAGGGCATCCGCCGCGGCAGCACCGTGGAGGGCCTGGCCGGGCTCAAGACCCCGTTCAAGGAGGACGGTGTCATCCACGCGGGCAACGCCTCGCAGATCTCGGACGGCGCCTCGGCCGTGCTGGTGATGAGCGAGGAGGCCGCCGCCAAGTACGGGTGCACGCCCATCGCGCGGGTGCACACCGCGACGCTGGCCGGCGACGACCCGGTCATCATGCTGACCGCCCCGATCCCGGCGACCGCCAAGGCCCTGCAGAAGTCGGGTCTGTCGATTGACGACATCGGGGTGTTCGAGGTCAACGAGGCGTTCGCCTCCGTGCCCATGGCGTGGCTCGCCGAGACCGGCGCCGACCCGGCCAAGCTCAACCCCAACGGCGGCGCGATCGCGCTCGGTCACCCGCTCGGTGGCTCAGGCGGCCGCCTGATGTCCGACATGATCGCGCATATGCGTAACGAGGGCATCAAGTACGGCCTGCAGACGATGTGTGAGGGCGGTGGCCAGGCCAACGCCACCATCATCGAGCTGCTCTGAGCCTCGCTTCACGAACTGGCAGCATCACACTTCGACCCCGGTCGCCCGCCAAGGGCGGCCGGGGTCGCGGCGTCAGACGCAGGCCGCGCCTTGGCGGGCGACCGGCGCGCCCCTCATCGAGAAGCGGATTCGGCCCACATAGCTCGAGTGACTTTGAGCCAAACCCTCTGCCGGATGAGCTTGTGCCGTGGGCAGGCCGCGGGAATGCGGTGGAGATGCCAGTAGGGATGCGGAAAAAATGCGGTAGGGATGCGGTGAGGACGCGATGGATCGACGGTGCGAGTCAGGAGCGCCGGGGTCAAGGACGCGGGCGTCAGGCGGGTACGGCTACCCGACACCGCCGGTGAGGACCACCGCGCGGCCGAGGATCTCGCCGCGGTCCAGCGCCTCGTAGGTGTCGGGCGCCTCATCGAGGCCCACGCGCCGTGAGATGACGCCGCTCAGGTCGAGCTTGCCCGCCGCGAGCATGCGGATGAGGTCGGGTACATCGCGCCGGGCGCGGGCCCCGTAGGAGCCCTTGATCTGGATCTTGCGCCGGACGATGCGGGCGAGGTCCACGTCGAGGGTGGTTCCCGCCGGAGGGATGCCGACGACGACGGCGCGGCCGCCCTCCCGGGTGATGTCCACGGCCAGAGTGGTGGTGCGCGCCGAGCCCAGGGCCTCGAACGCCACGTCGACCCCGCGGCCGCCGGTGATCTCCGCGACCGCCTCGGCGGCATCGGTGTGGGACGAATTAACGGTGTGTGTTGCGCCCATTCGACGGGCGAGAGCCAGCTTGTCGTCGTCGACATCGATGGCGACGACCGCCTCGGCGCCACTGGCGGCCGACAATTGCACGATGTTCTGTCCGACCCCTCCCACGGCGATCACCGCCACCGACTCACCGGTCCGCACCTCACCCACGTTGCGAACCGCACCATAGGCGGTGAACAGCGAGCACCCCAGAATCGCGGTGTCGGTGAGGTCGAGCTCGTCCGGCAGGCGGAACACGCTCGTGGCGGGGGTGACGCTGTACTCGGCCATCCCGCCCATCGAGTACATCGACAGCGGCTCGCCGGAGGGGCGGTGCAGGCGGGTCTCGCCGTCGTACAGCGTGCCGCGCAGGCGGTTGTACGCGAAGAACGTCGAGCACAGGTCCTCCATCCCGCGCGCGCAGTTCTCGCAGGTCCCGCACGGCATGATGAACGAGCCCACCACCCGGTCACCCGGCCCGACGTTGGTAACCCCGGCGCCGACCTCGGCGACGATGCCGGAGATCTCATGGCCCAACACGCCCGGCAGTGGGAAGCCGACCTCGCCCTTCATCACGTGCAGGTCCGTGTGGCAGACCCCGCAGGCATGGTTGTGTACCAGCACCTCGCCCGCGCGGGGGGAGGGGATGGGGATGTCCTCGATCACCAGCGGCGATCCGGTCTCGACACATACGGCGGCCTTCATGGTGGCGACACTACTCAGTTGCCGCGGAGCTGTCGGCGGATCACAAATGATGATAATAGTTGCTAGCGTACATTCGGGCCGGGGCGAATCGGTCTCGAGTAGGACGAACGGGTGGAGGGCACGATGGAGGTCGGGGCCGAGGACTTCGCGGACATCCTCGCGGCGACGCGGGACTTCATCCGGACGGAACTGGTCCCCCGCGAGCAGGAGTTCGCCGACGCCGATGCGATCGACGAGGCCACCCGGGCCGCTCTGGCCGACATGGGACTGTTCGGCTACGCGATCCCGCAGCAGTGGGGCGGGCTGGGGCTGGACCTGCGGCAGGACGTGGAACTGGCGATGGAGTTCGGCTACACCAGCCTGGCCGTCCGGTCGCAGTTCGGGACCAACAACGGCATCGCCGGCCAGGTGCTGGTCGACTTCGGCACCGACGAGCAGAAGCGACAGTGGCTCGGCCGGATCGCCTCCGGCGAGGTGATCGCGTCCTTCGCCCTGACCGAGGACGGCGCCGGGTCCAACCCCGCCGGGTTGGCGACCAGGGCGGTCCGGGACGGCGACGACTGGGTGATCGACGGGACCAAGAGATTCATCACCAACGCCCCCTCGGCCGGGCTGTTCGTGGTGTTCGCCCGCACGCGGCCCGCTGACGCGGCGGGCACGGGGATCGCCGTGTTCCTCGTCCCCGCGGAAGCACCGGGCGTCTCGGTGGGGCCGAAGGACGTCAAGATGGGCCAGGAGGGCGCCTGGACCGCCGAGGTCGTGTTCCGGGGTGTGCGGGTGCCGGACTCCGCGGTGGTCGGTGGCGACGTGGATGCCGGCTACCGTGCGGCCATGACCTCGCTCGCCCGCGGCCGGGTTCATATCGCCGCCGTGGCCGTGGGCTCCGCGCAGCGCGTTCTGGACGAATCCGTCGCCTACGCCGCCGCGACCACCCAGGGCGGCCGGCCGATCGGCGAATTCCAGCTGGTCCAGGCGATGCTCGCGGAGATGCAGACAGGCGTCATGGCCGGACGGGCGCTGGTCCGCGACGCAGCCGACAAATGGGTGACCGGGGAGGATCGCCGGATCGCGCCGTCCGTGGCGAAGCTGTACTGCACCGAGATGGCCGGCACGGTCGCCGATCTCGGTGTCCAGGTCCACGGCGGGACCGGCTACATGCGCGGCGTGACCGTCGAACGGATCTACCGCGACATCCGGTTGCTGCGCCTCTACGAGGGCACGAGCGGGATCCAGAAGCTCATCATCGGAGGCGGTCTGGTGCGCGCCGCGGTCAGAGCGGCGGGACCCGGATGAGCGGCCTGCCACTGGGCGGACGTACTCCGTGCGCGCAGGGACGGTCTCGTCGTCGTCACCATCTCCGGCTACGGCGGCGCCGGGCCGTACACCCTCGGACGTTTGCGGACGTAGAGCTGCCGATGGGCGCGGTTCCGGCGCTCGGGGAACACACAGAGGCGGTCCTGGCGGAGCTGGGACCCGACGGGAAAGAGGGGACATGACGGGACTTCTCGAGCGCAGAACCGCGGTGGTCACGGGCGGCGCCCGTGGAATCGGGCTGGAGATCGCGCGCACCTTCATCGAGGAGGGCGCGCGGGTGGTCCTCGGCGATATCGACGACGACGCCGGCGCCGCGGCCATCGCCGAGCTCGGCGGTGACGGCGTGGCCCGCTACATCCGTTGTGATGTTCGGGACGGGGTCGCAGTCGAGGCGATGATCGACGCCGCGGAGGACGCGTTCGGCCCCCTCGGGGTCTTCGTCAACAACGCCGGGGTGACCCGGGATGCGACGATGCGCAAGATGACCGAGGAGCAGTTCGACGACATCATCGCGATCCACCTCAAGGGGACCTGGAACGGCACCCGCGCCGCCGCCGGCCGCATGCGAGCCCACGGGTCCGGCGCGATCGTCAACATCTCGTCGATCTCCGGCAAGGTCGGACTGGTCGGCCAGACCAACTACTCCGCCGCCAAGGCGGGGATCGTGGGGCTGACCAAGGCCGCGGCCAAGGAGGTCGCGTTCGCCGGGGTGCGGGTCAACGCCGTGCAGCCCGGGCTCATCCGGACCGCCATGACGCTGGCGATGCCCGAACACATATGGGACGAGAAGATGAAGGAGATCCCGATGGGCCGCGCCGCCGAGCCGGCGGAAGTGGCCCGGGTGGTGCTGTTCCTGGCCAGCGACATGTCCAGCTATATGACCGGCACGGTCCTCGAGGTCACCGGCGGCCGACACATCTGAGGCCGCCGCTGGCGGCTCAGCCGCCCAGGTCCCAGCGGATCGGCTGCTCGAGCGCCGAGCGGTACCGCTTCTCCAGGTAGACCGTGTGGTCGGTGATGTGTCTGGACATGAGCTCGGAGGCGGCGTCGGCGTCGCGGGCGGCTATCGCGGTGTAGATCTCCTCGTGGATCGCACATGTGTGGTCGCGTTGCCGCCTCGGGTACCGGATCCCCATCGTGGCCCCGGCGAGGATGCCGACCATCGCGTCGAAGAGGTACCCGAACAAGGTGTTGCCCGAGCCCCACGCGATGAGGGCGTGGAAGCGCTCCGACTCGGCGGTGAAGGAGGCGGTGTCCGCGCTCCCGGCACGAAGAGCGTCGACGTTGGCGCCGAGTTCCTCGAGGGCCTCGGGGCTCATCCGCTGCGCCGCGAGTCGCGCGATGGAGGGTTCCATGACCGAGCGCGCCTCCATGATCGTGGCGAACGGCGCGTTCTCGAACTGCAGGAGCAGGCTCAGGGAGGCGGCGAGGGTCCCGGCGTCGGGTTGCTGGACGATCGGGCCGCCACCGGGCCCGGGCTTGAGGGTGATCGCGCCCTGGAGTTCCAGGTAACGCAACGATTCGCGTAGCGTTCCGCGGCCGACGCCGTACTCCTCGAGCATGAGGTGCTCCGGCGGCAGGCGGTCGCCGACGGTGTTGCCGCGCCGGGCGATGTCCTCGATGATCTGCTTGGCCACCAGCAGAGCCGTCTTCTGCGGGCGCGTGACGCCGCCGGCTCTCCGGGGCGTACCGGGGGAGGAGGTCATGAGGGCATCAGGACGGTGTACGCCCAATCCAGGACGTCGACATCCCCGTCGCTTCGGTGGGCGCGCACGAGCGATCGCAGTTCGAGTGCGGCGCCGCCCCCGTCCAACCGCGTGCTCTCGCCGATGATCACATCGCTGGACACCGTGTCCCCCTCGTAGACCGGTCCGGTGTGGTCGCACGACTGCCAGCCCAGGACGGTGAGCATCGACGGCAGCATGCGTGTCGCCTGGGCCAGGGCCAGTCCTATGGTGTGCCCTCCGTAGACCAGTCTGCGCCCGCCGGCCGCGCGGTGATCGTGGTGTACCTCGGCCAGATTGAGTGTGAGACGGGCGAGTTCCGGCGCGCTCGAGACCACATCGGCGCCCGATCGCAGGACCGTGCCGGCGGTCGGGGCTCCTTCGTCCGTACCCGGGACGAGAGCGGGATACGCGGTGAGATCCCAGTCGTCCGGGACCGACCAGGTGGAGCGGGGCTCGTGGCCGAACGAGGCCGGGTCGTCGGGCTGGTCGGCTGTGCCAGGATCTCCCTCGCCCGTGCCGGACCGTCGGGGCAGCATCGCGCAGCGGTGGAAATCCAGGACCGTCTGCTCGTGCTGGTCGGTCGTCGTCATACGCAGGACCGCCAATCCGGTGGGCGGGCGATCGTCCCTGTTGCGGTTGGGCTTCAGTCCCACCACCTCGGTGCGGGTCGTCAGGGTGTCGCCGATGCGGGCGAAGCGGTGGAAGCGTAGCCCGCGGTAGAACAGGTTGGCTCTGACCCGGTGCGTGACGACGGTGGACTGACCGATCGCGACATCGGTGACCAGGCCCGGGTGGGCGAGCGGTCCACCGGTGACCGCGGTGGACAGCACGCGATCGAGGGGGAGCCGGAGGCGGTCGCCCAGAACAGCCTGGTGGGCGGCGGCGAGTCCGTCGGTGAGGGTCAGCGACGGACTGTGGAACATCTGCCCCTTCCGCAGGTCGTCGAAGAACGGGCCGCCGAAGCGGACGGGACTCCTTCCCGGTTCATCGTCTCGGGCTGTAACCATGCGAATGATTATGTCGTACATTGGTCCCGGACGGGCAGAGGCCAGACGAGTGGAGCGGGGCGCGCGTGTCGGAGCTGAGCGACGAAGAGACCTATCTGATCGCCACCGTCCGCGACTTCATCGACCGGGAGGTCAAGCCGTCCGTCCGCGGGATGGAGCAGGCGGATCGGTACCCGGAGCGCTGGATCGAGCAGATGAAGCAGATCGGCATCTATGGTCTGGCCGTCTCCGAGGAGTACGACGGTACCCCGGTGTCCATGCCGTGCTACGTGAAGGTGACCGAGGAACTCGCGCGCGGTTGGATGACCCTGGCGGGCGCGATGGGTGGACACACGGTCGTCGCGACGCTGCTGACCCGGTTCGGGACCGAGGAGCAGAAGAGAACCTATCTACCTCTGTTGGCGACCGGCGAGATGCGCGCGACGATGGCGCTCACCGAGCCCGCCGGGGGTTCCGATCTGCAGGCCATGACCACCGTCGCCCGGCGGGACGGCGACGACCTTGTGATCACCGGGGCCAAGATGTTCATCACCAATGCCCACCGGTCCGGGCTCATCGCGCTGCTGTGCAAGACCGACCCGGAGGCGACTCCCCGGCACCGCGGGATGTCGATCGTGCTGGTCGAGCACGGGCCCGGGTTGACCGTCTCCCGCGATCTGCCCAAACTCGGCTACAAGGGTGTGGAGACCTGCGAGCTCTCGTTCGACGGCTACCGTACCCCGGCCACCCGGATCCTCGGCGGAGAGCGGGGCAGGGGCTTCGGGCAGATGATGACGGGGCTGGAGACCGGACGGATCCAGGTGGCGAGCCGGGCCCTCGGCGTGGCGGCGGCCGCGCTCGAGGACTCACTGGACTACGCGCAGGAGCGCGAGTCGTTCGGCCAGCCCATCTGGAAACACCAGGCCGTGGGACACCACCTGGCAGATATGGCCACCAAGCTCACCGCCGCCCGGCAGCTGACCCTGTCGGCCGCGAGGAAGTTCGATGCGGGCCAGCGCTGCGACATGGAGGCGGGCATGGCCAAACTGTTCGCCTCCGAGGTGGGGATGGAGATCGCGCTGGACGCGGTCCGTATCCACGGCGGCTACAGCTACTCCACCGAGTTCGACGTCGAACGCTACTTCCGCGACGCCCCGCTGATGATCGTCGGCGAGGGCACCAACGAGATCCAACGCAACGTCATCGCGGCACAACTCGTCGCACGAGGAGGACTGGAATGACCACAGCACCCCGGGTGTTCGAGGGGATCGCGGGAATCGAGGCCGCGATAGGGGAGCACGTCGGCTACAGCTCCTGGATGGAGATCACGCAGGAGCGGGTGGACGCCTTCGCCGATGCCACCGGTGATCACCAGTGGATCCACGTCGACCCGGTCCGCGCGGCCGAGGGCCCCTACGGCGCGACCATCGCGCACGGCTATCTCACCCTGTCGTTGGTGCCGCTGCTCGGCGCCGAGGTCATGGAGATCCGGGGCTTCGGGATGATGATCAATTACGGGCTCGACAAGGTCCGCTTTCCTGCTGCCGTGCCCGTCGGGTCCCGGATCCGGGCCGGCATCGAACTCACCTCGTTGCAGCGCAAGACCTCCGGCGTCCAGCTCAACAGCCTCGTCACCGTCGAGATCGACGGCGCGGACCGCCCCGCGCTCGTCGCCGAGACCGTCCGCCTGATGGTCGAGTGACGACAGCGGACTGGCAGGAGTGCGGAGTTCACCTCAACTTAACTACAGGGATGTGATTCCGGCGTAGCGTCAGGCCCAACGGTCGGTGGGGAAGCCGACCGTCGGGAGGTCCCAGCCGATGATCGACGAACGCGATCGGGAGGGGGCCGGCACCCGGCCCCGTCACCACCCGGTGACCTGGCCCGACCGGTCCATCCCGAACCGCCTGCGGGTGCCGCGGGTCAGGAGCGCGCCGTGACCGACACCGTACGTACCTACGTCCTCGACACCTCGGTTCTGCTGTCCGATCCGTGGGCCGTCACCCGCTTCGCCGAGCACCACGTGGTGCTGCCCATCGCGGTGATCGGGGAACTCGAGGCCAAGCGTCACCACCCCGAGCTGGGCTACTACGCCCGCGAGGCGCTACGTCTGCTGGAGGACCTGCGGCTGCGCAACGGCCGACTCGACGGCGACCTCATCGTCACCGATGTCGGCGGCACCCTGCGCGTCGAGCTCAACCACACCGACCAGTCCGTCCTGCCCTCGGGCTTCCGCAACACCGGGAACGACTCCCGCATCCTGGCGTGCGCGCTCAACCTGCGGGCCGAGGGCGCCGAGACCGTCCTGGTATCCAAGGACATCCCGCTGCGCGTCAAGGCCGGGTCCGTGGGGCTGCCGGCGGATGAGTACCACGCCCAGGACGTCGTGCTCACCGGGTACCGCGGCGTCGACGATCTGCCCACCACCCAGGAGCTCGTCGACGGATTGTTCGCCGACGGACGGGTGAGCCCCCTGGCGGCCCGCGCCGCCGGACTCGACGCCGCCACGCCCGTGCACTGCGGCGTACGCGTGCAGACCGAATCCTCGTCGGCACTGGCGCGGGTGACCGACGACGGTGGGCTCCGGCTCGTCCGCGGCGACGTCGAGGTATTCGGCCTGCGCGGGCGCTCCGCAGAGCAGCGCATCGCGATCGACTGCCTGTTGGACGAGTCGATCGGGATCGTGTCCCTCGGTGGTCGCGCGGGCACGGGCAAGTCGGCACTCGCCCTGTGTGCCGGACTGGAGTCGGTTCTCGAGCGGCGCCGGCACCGCAAGATCGTCGTGTTCCGGCCCCTCTACGCGGTCGGCGGTCAGGAACTCGGCTACCTGCCCGGCAGCGAGTCGGAGAAGATGTCACCCTGGTCGCAGGCCGTGTTCGACACGCTCGAGGGCCTGGTCAGCGAGAACGTCATCGACGAGGTCATCGACCGCGACATCCTCGAGGTGCTTCCCCTGACCCATATCCGCGGGCGGAGTCTGCACGATTCGTTCGTGATCGTCGACGAGGCGCAGTCACTCGAGCGCAACGTCCTGCTCACCGTGCTGTCCCGCCTCGGTAGCGGGTCCCGGGTCGTTCTCACCCACGACGTCGCCCAGCGCGACAACCTGCGCGTCGGCAGGCATGACGGGATCCAGGCGGTGGTCGAGAAGCTCAAGGGTCACCCGCTGTTCGCCCACGTCACGCTGAGCCGGTCGGAGCGGTCGGCGATCGCCGAGCTCGTCACCACGATGCTCGAGGAGTTCCATCCCGACGGCACCCCGGGGGAGCTGCGGCGCATCCGCGCGGCCTGACCCACGCGTCAGCACCCCACCCGGCCGGGAGAGAGGGCCGGGCTGGGGGCTGACACCCGGAGGTCGTCGTCTCAGCGCTCGCGGTCGAGCCCGGTCATCCCCAGCACGTCGAGCCGACGGTCGAGCTCCTCCTCGCTCAACGGATCCGGCACGAAACCGAGCGCGATGACGGCCTCGCGGATCGTCATCCCCTCGGCGAGGGCGTGCTTGGCCACACGCGCGGCCTCCTCGTAGCCGATCGCTGAGTTGAGCGGGGTGACGATCGACGGGGAGGATTCGGCCAGCCGGCGCATCCGGTCGGCATCCGGCTCGATCCCGTCGATGCACCGCTGCGCGAACAACTCGGACGAGGTCGATAGGATCCGCACCGACTCGAGAACATTGCGGGCCATCAGCGGGATGGCGGTGTTGAGCTCGAACGCTCCGCTGGCACCGGCCCAGGCGACCGCGGCGTCGTTGCCCACCACCTGTGCGGCGACCTGCGCGACCGTCTCACACAGGACAGGGTTGACCTTGCCTGGCATGATGGAGGATCCGGGCTGCAGGTCGGGGAGATGCACCTCGGACAGGCCGGTCATGGGGCCGGAGCCCATCCATCGGATGTCGTTCGCGATCTTGGTCAGCGACACCGCGACGGTGCGGAGTGCGCCCGACAGCTCGACCAGCCCGTCGCGGGCGGACTGCGCCTCGAAGGGGTCCACGGCCAACCGCAGCTCCTCCAGCCCGGTGAGGGAGCGCAGCTCCTCGACGACCGCCGAACCGAAGCCGTCAGGGGCGTTGAGTCCGGTGCCGGCCGCGGTGCCGCCGATCGGTAACTCGCCCACGCGGGGCAGTGTCGCGCAGACCCGTTCGATCCCGGCCCGGATCTGACGGGCGTACCCGCCGAACTCCTGGCCCAGCGTCACCGGGACCGCGTCCATGAGATGGGTACGGCCGGCCTTGACGACCTCGCGCCATTGCTCCGACTTGGCCTCGAAGGACTCGGCCAGCACGGTCAGTGACGGGACGAGATCGCCGATCACGACCTCGGTCGCCGCGACATGGGTTGCCGTGGGGAACGTGTCGTTCGACGACTGCGACATGTTCACGTCGTCGTTCGGATGCACCGTCACGCCCGCGTCGGCGCACAGCGAGGCGATGACCTCGTTGGTGTTCATGTTGGAACTGGTGCCCGAGCCGGTCTGGAACACGTCCACCGGGAAGTGCTCGTCCACCTCGCCCTCGGCGATCCGGTCGGCGGCCGCCACGATCGCATCGACCTTTGCCCGGTCGAGCAGACCGAGTTGGCCGTTGACGGCCGCGCACGCGGACTTGAGCAGACCGAGCGCGCGGATCTGGGCGCGCTCCAGGCCCCGGCCCGAGACGGGGAAGTTCTCCACGGCGCGCTGGGTCTGCGCCCGCCACAAGGCGTCGACGGGCACCCGCACCTCGCCCATCGTGTCGTGTTCGATTCGGAATCCACTCTGATCGGCCATGTTCGCCAGAGTAGGCGCGCCCGGCGCTCTCCGCAGGGGAGCGGCGCGCTCTTGCGCGCGCCCGCCACGAAAAGAGCTTTCCGCACACGCCTTCTTGGACGACGTGTGCGGAACGCTCTTATGGACGGAACCGTCAGCCGGTGGTGTCAGGCGTCCTGGCCGTAGTCGACCGCCGAGAACTCGCGAAGCTTCTCCATCTTGTGGCGACCCTCGACGTGGCGGACCGTGCCCGACTTAGAGCGCATGACGAGAGAGCGGGTGATGGCGCCGTTGGCGCGGTAGCTGACGCCGCGCACCATGTCGCCGTTGGTGATGCCGGTGGCGGCGAAGAAGCAGTTGTCGCCCTTGACCAGGTCGTCGGTGGTGAGGATGGCGTCGACATCCAGACCGGCGTCGACGGCCTTCTGACGCTCGGCGTCGTCCTGGGGCCACAGCTGGCCCTGGATCTCGCCGCCCATGCACTTCATGGCGCAGGCCACGATGATGCCCTCCGGGGTACCGCCGACGCCCATGAGCATGTCGACCGAGCTGCCGTCGGTGGCGGTGGCGACCGCACCCGCGACGTCACCATCCATGATCAGACGGACCTTGGCGCCGGCGGCGCGGATCTCGGCGATCAGCTCCGCGTGGCGGGGGCGGTCCAGGACGCAGACCGTCAGGTCGCCCACATCGATGTTCTTGGCCTCGGCGACCGAGCGGATGTTCCACTCCGTGGACTCGGCCAGGTCGATCTTGCCGACGGCCTCGGGGCCCACGGCGATCTTGCGCATGTAGAACACCGCCGACGGATCGAACATCGCGCCGCGCTCGGCCACCGCGATCACGGCGATCGAGTTGGGGCGCCCCTCGGCCATGAGGCGCGTGCCGTCGATCGGGTCCACGGCCACGTCGACGGCGGGCCCGGAGCCGGTGCCGACCCGCTCGCCGTTGTAGAGCATGGGCGCCTCGTCCTTCTCGCCCTCGCCGATCACCACGACGCCGTCCATCTCGACCGTCGAGATGAGCTCGCGCATCGCGTCGACCGCGGCGCCGTCGCCACCGTTCTTGTCACCCCGCCCGACCCAGCGGCCGGCCGCCAGCGCGGCGGCCTCGGTCACGCGGACCAACTCCATGGCGAGATTTCGATCAGGGCGCTTGGCGTCAGACATGTATCGTCGGGCTCCTCGGATTGGCTCCGCGCGCGGGCGATGACGGGCGCGGCTCGGCTGTGGTGTCGACACTCATTGTTCCACGTCGGGGGCAGTGCTGTAGACCGACCGTCGGTCGCGCGGCGGCGAGGTGGGATACTGGCGGTCGTGGCCGAGGCGAAACCGAGAATCCTGCAGGGCAACCGCGACATGTTCTGGTCGGTGGTGGTGCTCATGGTGATCGTCGGCGTGTTCGCCGGCCTCGCCGGACAATGCGCCTTCTCGCCGTCCGGGCCGGAGCAGGGCCCGATCCGCGAGTTCGACGCCGGGGCGTCGCTCGCCGAGGACGCCCGCACCCTCGACTTCCCGATCCGTTCGCCCGAGGTCCCCGAGGGATGGACGTCGAACTCCGGTCGCGTCCAGTCGCTGGGCGGATTCACCTCCAGCCACGTCGGCTGGGTGACGGGGGAGCGCAGCTACATCGAGCTCGTCCAGACCGACGCGCCGGAGGACGTGGTCCGGATGGTCGACGGCGAGCCGCGTCCGAGCCGCACCATGGTGCCGATCTCGGGCCGCGAGTGGTCCGTCTACAACGGGGACGACGTGCGTCCTGTCTGGGTGCTCGACACCGGAGACACGCGGGTCGCCGTGACCGGCTCCGCGCCGAACTCCGATTTCGAGACCATGGCCACCGCGGTGCAGGACTCCGAGCCGCTGCCTACCGGCTAGGGGCACCCGGTCGGGGCCGCCAGCTTCAGCCGCGGTCGGCGTCGGCTCCGTCGTCCTCGCCCAGAACCGCGTCGATGCGCTTGCGCGCGCCGTCCAGGTGCTCGGTGCACCGCGCGGCGAGCTCCTCGCCCCGCTCCCACAGCGCCAGCGACGAGTCGAGATCCTGTCCGCCGGCCTCGAGGATCCGCACCACCTCGATCAGTTCGTCGCGGGCCTTCTCGTATCCGAGTTCGGAGACGGGGATCTGTTCGTCGGACATCAGGACTGCTCCTCGGAGGTGGGGGAGGTGGGCGAGGTGGGGTCGGGATCCGGTGCCCGGGTGGGACGGCCGGCGGCCGGGGTGGCGCCGAGCACCGCGGCGGAGAGTGCGCCGTCGGAGACCCGGATGCGCAGCTGCGAGCCGGGCGGGGCGTCGGCGATGGACGAGACCACTCGGCCGTCGTTCGGGCCCGCCACGGACTGCACTACCGCGTAGCCCCGAGCGAGCGTGGCCGCCGGGCCCAGGGTGGTCAATCGCGCTGACAGGTGGCCCAGCGACGTGGACTCCGAGTCGATGATGCGGGTGATGTCGCGGCGGGCGGCGCGTAGTGCCTCGGCCACGATCTCGGCTCGCGAGTCCACGAGTCCGTGCGGGTTGGCCATGCAGGGGCGGGAACGCACCGCGGTGAGCTGGTGCTGCTCGCGGTCCACCCAGGCGCGCAGGGCCCGCGCGGTACGGGCGCGCGCCTCGGCGATGCGGCGCCGCTCCTCGACCACGTCGGGAACGACCCGCTTGGCCGCGTCGGTGGGCGTTGCGGCGCGCAGGTCGGCCACCAGATCGGACAGGGGGGAGTCCGGCTCGTGGCCGATCGCGCTGACCACCGGCGTGCGGCACGTGGAGATGGCACGGATCAGCGCCTCGTCGGAGAACGGCAGGAGGTCCTCGACGGAGCCGCCGCCGCGCGCGAGGATGATGACGTCGACGACGGGGTCGGCATCGAGCTCCGCCAGCGCATCGAGGATCTGGGGCACCGCCGAGACGCCCTGGACGGCGGTGTTGCGGACCGCGAACCGGACGTCGGGCCAGCGACCCCGGGCCACCTCCACGACATCGCGCTCGGCGGCACTCGCGCGTCCGGTGATCAGACCCACGCAGGCGGGCAGGAACGGCAGCGGGCGCTTCAGACGCGGATCGAACAGCCCCTCGGCGGACAGGGCCTGCTTGAGCCGCTCGATCCGGGCGAGCAGCTCGCCCACGCCGACCGGACGGATCTCCGAGACCTGCAACGAGAATGAGCCGCGACCAGTGTAGAAGCGCGGGGTGCCGCGGATCACGACCCGGCTGCCCTCGGTGACCGGCACCGGCGCCTCGGAGATGAGGCGAGGCGGGCAGGTGAGGGTCAACGAGTTGTCGACCGACGGGTCCCGGAGCGTCAGGAACGCGGTGCGTGTGCCCGGGCGCAGACTCAACTGGGTGATCTGGCCCTCGACCCAGACCGCGCCCAGCCGGTGGATCCACGCGGCGATCTGGTCGGAGACGACCCGCACCGGCCACGGCTGTTCCGGGCTGCTCTTGGCCCCGGGTGCCGAGCCGCTCACGGGTGCCGGGGGGAGACGCGGCCGGACGGGACGTCGGCGCCACCCGCATCCGCCTCGCCGGTCATCGGATCGTCGGTCACGAGGTCCTCGTCGAACGTCGCCCACTCGGGCTGGTCGGTGCGCGCGGGAAACACTGCCGCGATCACCCGGTCACCCTTGACCGCGAGATCGGTGAGCCGCTGACCTGCGTGGAGGTACGACTGGACGAGGGAGCCGGCGAGCTTGACCGGGACGCCGGGAATCGTGGACACCGCGTCCGCCGCACGACCTGGCAGCGCCACGACACCCTCCACCGCGGTGGCGGCGAGGCCGATCGTGGCACGGGTGAGGAACAGGGGGCGGAGCATGCGAACCTTCCTGCCGGGGGAGGCCCGGAGACGTAATGGTCGAAATCCAGTATGAACCGTACCCTGGGGTCATGACCGAGCAGACCGACATGATCGCCGAACCGGCAACCAAGCGAGTGCTTCTCGCGGAACCGCGTGGCTACTGTGCCGGTGTCGACCGGGCCGTCGAGACCGTGGAGAAGGCACTGGAGAAGCACGGTGCCCCGCTGTACATGCGCAAGGAGATCGTCCACAACAAGTACGTGGTGGAGCAGTTCACCGACCGTGGCGTGATCTTCGTCGACGAGACCGATGAGGTCCCCCGCGGAGCCAACCTAGTGTTCTCCGCACACGGCGTTTCCCCCGCCGTCCGCGATAGCGCCAAGAGTCTGGAGCTCCGCACCTTCGATGCCACCTGCCCGTTGGTGACCAAGGTGCACACCGAGGTCAAGCGCTTCGCCCGCGAGGGCTACCAGATCCTCCTCGTGGGCCACGAGGGGCACGAGGAGGTCGAGGGCACCGCGGGTGAGGCACCCGACGTGGTGACCCTGGTCGACGGACCCGATTCCGTGGACGCCCTGGACGTGCCGGTCGACACGGAGAAGCTCATCTGGCTCTCCCAGACCACGCTGAGCGTGGACGAGACCATGGAGACAGTGCGTCGCCTCAAGGCGAAGTACCCCACGCTCATCGATCCGCCGTCGGACGACATCTGTTACGCCACGCAGAACCGGCAGAGCGCGGTCAAGGCGATGGCCCCCGACTGTGACCTGGTGATCGTGGTGGGGTCGACGAACTCCTCCAACTCGGTTCGACTCGTCGAGGTGGCCCTCCAGGCCGGCGCGCGCGACGCGCACCTGGTGGACTACGCCAAGGAGATCGACCTGTCGTGGCTCGAGGGAGTGACCACCGTGGGTGTCACCTCAGGCGCCTCGGTGCCCGAGATCCTCGTGCGCGGCGTGGTGGACCTGCTCGCCGAGCACGGCTACAACGACGTCGACACCGTACGTACCGCGCAGGAGACGATCACGTTCGCGCTGCCGCGCGAGCTCCGGATCACCGAGAAGAACAAGGCCTGATCGGGTTCTTCCCGCGGGGGCCGATCGGCCCCACCAACACCACGCGCCCCGGGCGCGCCCGGCCTCAGCGGCGGGCGTGTGCCGGGGCGCTCCGCTGGGGACGCGCGACGGGTCGCGAGTTCCGTGGCTCCAGGACGTACGCGCGGATCAGCGCGAGCGCGATCACCACGACGGTGGTGGTGATCATCAGGGGAAACCGGGTGGCCAGGGGCAGGCCGATCGAGATGATCTGGGTGCGGGAGAACAGCCCCGAGCCCCCGCCCACGCCGGCGATCACGTAGACCAGCGGCACCAGGACCGCCATCACGATCGGCGGCTGCACGCCGGCGACGAACAGCGAACGGCGCGAGACCATCAGCACCGCGAGGACGCAGCCGACGAAGAACAAGACGGTGAACGCCGCACCGAGCTCACCGGAGAGCGAATCGATCGCCACCCCGGTCAGCGAGATGGCCACCGTCAGCAGGACCGCAGTCCACGCGGGCAGTCCACGCATCGAGGACACGACGGACCTCTCGTCCGCCGGCACCCGTCCACTCCTGCGTCTACTCACGGGACAAGACTCTAACCCTCGAGCCTGCGAGCGAGGAATCGACCGAAGCGGCGCAGCGGGTTCAGCTTCTGCTCCGCGGGCGACGGGCGGTTACCGGTCACGGCGTCCGGATCGACCGGGCCGGGCTCGGGAAGCTCACCCTGTGTCGGCACCAGATCGTCGCCGCCGGGAGCGGTGGCGGCGTTGTCGTCGTCGTCCCCGACACTTTCGCCGGTGCCCGTGGCGACGCGCCCGCCCGCGGTTCCCGTCGCGGCGATGTGGGGCTTCTCGTCGATCATCCCGGCCATGATCGCGCTGCTGCTCTTGCGCAGCGGAGCGAACCGCGAGCTGGACATCTCGCCGAGCCACGCCGTGAGTCGGCCCTCATCCGTCGCGGAGGCCAGATCCGATGCCGTGACGTCGCCCGTGCGCAGGTCGATCTGCTCGCCGAGGTACCTCAGGATCACCGCGACCACCGCCAGCACGGGCACGGCGAGGAACGCGCCGATGATGCCGAACAGGGTGCCACCCGCCGCGACGCCCAGCAGGACCACGACCGGGTGCAGGTTCATGGCGCGGGACTGCAGGATCGGCTGGAGCACGTTGCCCTCCAGCTGCTGCACCGCGATGATCACGACGAGCACGATGATCGCCGTGGTCAAACCGTTGGCCACCAGCGCGATGAGCACCGCGAGCGCGCCGGCCGTGAACGCACCCACGATGGGGATGAAGCCGGCGATGAACGTGATGACCGCCAGCGCCCACGCCAGCGGCACGCCGAGGATCACCAGCGCGAGTCCGATGAGCGCCGCGTCGACGAACGAGACGATCGCCTGGGTACGGATGTACCCGCCCAGGGTGTTCCAGCTGCGGGTAAGCACCTCGGTGAGGTGACGGCCCGCGTTGCGGCCCGCGACCCGGCGCACCAACGGCAGGAACCGCGGCCCATCCTTGATGAAGAAGAACGTGAGGACCAGGACCATGACGACGGTGACGACGAGCGAGCCGACGGCGCTCACACCGGTGAACACGCCGTTGGCGATCTGGTCACCGCGGTCCTGAAGGGTGGTGCTGAGCTGGTTGAGAACCCCGTCGAGCTGCTCGTCCCGGATGTTGAGCGGGGGCCCGCGCAGCCAGTCCTGCACCGTGCCGATCGCCTCCGACGTCTGGTCGGCCAGCTGGACGCTCTGCTCGACGATCGACGGCGCGATGAGGGCGATCACTCCGGCGACGACGCCCAGCGATCCGAGGATCGAGATGAGCGCGGCGAGGGACTTGGGGACGTGGTGTCTCGTCATCCAGCCCGTCGGCGGCCACAGCACGGTGGCGACGATGAGCGCCAGCAGGATCGGCAGAATGCCGACCCACAGGGCGCCGCCGACCCGGGACAGCAGCCAACCGGCCACCAGGACGATGGCCAGGCGCAGTGCCCAGTCCGTGAGCCAGCGGCCCCCGATCCCGAGTAGTACTGAACGGTCGACATGCTGGTCGTCGGAGTCCTGCGTGGGCGGACGTACCGGCTCGTCACTCATGGGGTTCATGATGTCAGAGGGAGCGGCGGTGTGCTGCCGGACACCGGCGTGGGTGGCGAGGCGGGCCGGCAGGGGAGTGGGACGTAGACTCGGGTCCCGTGAGCCTCACCCTCGGAATCGTCGGACTGCCCAACGTCGGGAAGTCGACCCTGTTCAATGCCCTGACGAACAACGACGTACTCGCGGCGAACTATCCGTTCGCCACGATCGAACCCAACGTCGGCGTCGTGGACCTGCCCGATCCGCGGCTGAACCGCCTGGCCGAGATCTTCGGCTCGGAGCGGATCCTGCCGGCCGTGGTGTCCTTCGTGGACATCGCCGGCATCGTCAAGGGTGCGAGCACCGGTGAGGGGATGGGCAACAAGTTCCTCGCCAACATCCGCGAGGCCGACGCCATCTGCCAGGTGGTGCGGGTGTTCGACGACCCGGACGTCATCCACGTCGACGGCAAGGTCGACCCGATGTCCGACATCGAGGTGATCGCCACCGAGCTGATCCTCGCGGATCTCGAGACGGTCGAGAAGGCCATCCCGCGTCTGGAGAAGGACTCCCGCAAGGACAAGTCACTCGCGCCGGTTCTGGACGAGGTCCGCAAGGCGCAGGCCGTGCTCGAGGACGGCCGGACCCTGTTCAAGGCGCAGGACGAGATCGACCGCGGACTGCTGCGCGACCTGCACCTCATGACGGCGAAGCCGTTCCTGTATGTGTTCAACGCCGACGAGGCGGTGCTGACCAGCGACGAGCGCAAGGCCGAGCTGACCGCCGCCGTGGCGCCGGCCGACGCCGTGTTCCTCGACGCCAAGGTCGAGGCCGAGCTGCTCGAGCTCGACGAGGACGACGCCATGGAGCTCCTCGAGTCGATCGGCCAGACCGAGCCCGGCCTCGCCGCGCTCGCCCGCGCCGGGTTCCACACCCTCGGGTTGCAGACCTACCTCACCGCCGGCCCCAAGGAGTCGCGCGCCTGGACCATTCGCAAGGGCGACACCGCGCCCAAGGCGGCCGGCGTGATCCACACCGACTTCGAGAAGGGCTTCATCAAGGCCGAGATCGTGTCGTTTTCCGACCTCGACGAGCACGGTTCCATGGCTGCTGCGAAGGCCGCCGGCAAGGTCCGTATGGAGGGCAAGGACTACGTGATGGTCGACGGAGACGTGGTGGAGTTCCGGTTCAACGTGTGAGTCGGGCGGTCACCGAGCATGCGTGCCGACGTTGATCACATTGCCTGACGCGTCGCGGTAGAAGAACCGGGCGACGCCCCATTCTTCTGTCGTGAGAGGGTGCACGATCTCGAGACCTGCAGCCACGGTGCGGTCGTACGCGGTCTGGACGTCATCCACGAAGACGGAGACGTCGGGGTTCTCGGGAGCTGTGTCATCGGCGGTGATCAGGCTCAGCTGATGGCCTGCAGAGTCAGCCAGCGTGACGATCCACCCGTGGTCCATGACGACTTCGAGCCCTAGTACCGTGACGTGTTCATTGACCGCCCGTCCGAGGTCTGTGACCGTCAGATCGGGAACGATTCGTTCGATGCTCATGACAGCACCATCGCCCCCTGCGATTCGCCGCACAAGAGAATGGTGTGTGCCGGGGCTCGGTGGGATGCCGGTTTACCATGCAGTAACCGGGACATCGCGCACCTCGATCCGGATCCGATCACGCGGAACCGCCGCGCCTCAGGAGGGCTTCCATGACCCGCTACCGCTACTTCACAGCCTCGACCCTCGATGGGTTTCTGGCCGACGATGAGCACTCCCTGGACTGGCTGTTCAAACACGATATCGACGAGAACGGGCCGGACAGCATCGCGGCGTTCCTCGTCGATTTGGGGGCCCAGGTCATGGGCTCGTCCACGTATATGTGGGTGCTTCAGCACGACCGTGAGTGGCTGCCGGAGATCCCCACCTTCGTGTTCACCCACCGCAGTCTGGAGGCGGTGAACGAGCATGTTTCCTTCGTCGCCGGGGACCCTGCGGATCATCGCGGGGCTCTTGAATCCGCGGCCGGCGGCCGCGATGTGTGGGTGATGGGGGGTGGTGGCATCGCGGCCGAATTCGCCGGGGCCGGGATGCTCGACGAGGTGGTGGTCTCGATCGCGCCCGTGACCCTCGGTTCGGGAAAGCCGCTGTTCGGCGGTGCCTTCGATCTCGAACTCAAGGGGTGCGAGCGGAACCGTGACTTCGTGGTGGTCCGGTACGACGTCCAGGGGCCACTGACAAGCCCTTGAAAACGCGCGCGGTCGAGCCCAGCTGACGTGATGAACGCGCGAGCTGTGCCACGGGGTCGCCCGGGATCCGGATGACTGAACCCTAGCTACCTCACTGCCTCGGTCAGGGACGCGGCAGAAATCTCCTCGCGAACGATGTGTGCTCCCGCGCTGAGCGCGCTCAACTTCGCGAGCGCGATGTCCCGGGGGAAGGGCGCCATCCCGCAGTTCGTGCTCGGCAGGAGTTTGTCCGCGTCGACGAACTCGAGTGCCCGCCGGAGAGTGGCGGCGACTTCCTGCGGGGTCTCGACCCGCTCGTCTGCCACGTCGATCGCCCCGAGCATGACCTTCTTGCCCCGGACGAGCTCGACGAGGTCAATCGGGACACGAGAGTTGTGGCACTCCAGCGAGATGATGTCGATGCTGGATTGCTGCAGGAGGGGAAACGACTCCTCATACTGTCGCCATTCCGACCCGAGGGAGGCCTTCCAGTCGGTGTTGGCCTTGATCCCGTAGCCGTAGCAGATGTGTACCGCGGTCTCCGCGCGTAGTCCCTCGGCTGCTCGTTCCAGTGCCGCCACGCCCCAGTCCTTCATCTCGTCGAAGTAGACGTTGAACGCGGGCTCGTCGAACTGGATGATGTCGACCCCCGCGGCCTCGAGATCGCGGGCCTCCTGGTTGAGGATCGTCGCGAACTCCCACGCCAACTTCTCTCGGCTCTTGTAGTGGCCGTCGTAGAGCGTGTCGATCATCGTCATGGGGCCGGGGAGCGCCCACTTGATCGGCTTATCCGTCTGCTGCCGGAGGAACCTCGCGTCGTCGACGAACACCGGCTTTGAGCGGCTCACGTCGCCGATCACTGTGGGCACGCTCGCGTCGTAGCGGTTGCGGATCCGGACGGTCTCGCGCTGCTCGAAGTCGACGCCGTCGAGATGCTCGATGAAGGTCGTCACGAAGTGCTGACGGGTCTGCTCGCCGTCGCTGACGATGTCGATGCCGCGGTTGCTCTGTTCGTGGGCCGCGATACGAAGTGCATCCTGTTTGCCCTCGATCAACTCGTCGCCCTGCAACCGCCAGGGCGACCAGAGGACTTCAGGCTGGGCTAGCCACGAGGGCTTGGGCAGGCTGCCGACGGTGGACGTGGGCAGGGTTCGGTTCATGGTCGACTTTCCTCCGGTGGTCATCCGATGAGAACGGGGTTGCGGGAGGCCCACTGCTCGAGGAGTTCTCGGTGCGGCTTGATGAAGTGTTCTTCCGTGTACGCACCCTGTTTTTTCGCGAGCTGACTGCGCTCGTCGCGGTCGTAGACAATGGGGGTACGCGAGTAGTCCTGTTGATCCAAGGACGGCCGGTAAACGTCAGTTGCGGCCGAGTGCGCGTTGTAGATCTCTGGCCGATAGATCTTCTGGAACGTCTCCATGACGCTGATCGTGCCGATGAGCTGCAGGTCCGAGTAGTCGTTGAGCAGATCGCCGCGGAAATAGAACGCGAGCGGGGCGACCCCGCCGGGCGGCATGAAATACCTGACCTGGAGACCCATCTTGTGGAAGTACTCGTCGGTCAACGAGTAGTCGTCCTGCTGGTACTCCACGCCGAGAGTCGGGTGGTGGCTCCCGGTCCGGCGATAGGTCCTGCTCGTCGACACGCTGATGCAGATCACGGGATCCACCTCGAATCGTTCCCCGAACGCCGCGGAGTCGAGAAAATGCTGAAACAGCTTGCCGTGCAGGACACCGAAGTCGCCGGGCACGGTGAACTCGGAGCTTCCCTCGTTGACCGCCGGCAGCCGGACGCTGAAGTCGTAGTCGCGGACGTAGGACGAGAAATTGTTGCCCACGATCCCCGGCAGGCGGTGCCCGGTCCGGTGGTCGACGATCTGGATATCCAGCACCTCGATCAGCGGGAACCGGTGATTGGCATCGGCCGTATGGAACTGTAGGTCCGCTGAAACGATCTCGAGGTCGACCGAATAGCGGTCCCCGGTCGGATTATCCCGGCGTGCGAGGTCGTTGAATCGGTGGTTGATCATCGACAGGGTTCGGCGGAGATTCTGCTGCCGGTGCTCGCCCCGGGCCAGGTTGGCGAAGTTCGTGGTGGCCCGAGAGCTCTCCGACGGCGAGTAGTTCTCGTCGAAGCGGGTGGTGGTGATGCTGAACGTGAGTTCGTTCGACATGTACGTCCAATTCAGGGCTTGGTCGGCCGGGCTCGGCGCTACGGAAATTCTGTATCCCCATCCTGCAGTCCCAGTTCAGATATCGGGTAACTAGCGTTTACTATGGATCGCTATAGCCTGTAGCTATGCATCGAAAATCCAGAGGTATCACACTCCAGCAGCTGCACTACTTCATCGAGGTCGCCGCGGAGGGCTCGATCACCGGCGCTGCGGAGTTGCTCTACGTCGCCCAGCCGACCATGTCTGCCGCGATGAAGGACCTTGAATCCCGAGTGGGGCGCACCCTCCTCGTTCGTTCTGCCCGGGGGGTGACGCTGACCGACGAGGGTGCGGAGTTCCTCGGCTACGCCCGGCAGGTCGTCGAACAGATGTCGCTCTTGGAGCAGCGATACCTCGGTCAGCCACCGTCCCGCCGGCTGCTCGGGGTGTCGGCGCAGCATTACTCGTTCGTGGTGGAGGCGTTCATCCGGATGGTGCGGTCCGGCGACGCTCAACAGTACGAGTTCTCGCTTCGCGAAACCCGGACCTGGGACATCATCGAGGATGTCCGCACACTCCGCAGCGAGGTGGGCGTTCTCTACCGGAACGACTTCAACCGCAAGGTCATCGACAAACTCCTTCGGGATTCCGGGCTGGTCTTTCACCCGCTCTTCGCGGCGGTACCGCACATCTTCATCTCCCGGCAGAACCCGCTGGCCTCCCGGGATCGCGTCACACTCGACGATCTGGCTGACCTGCCGCGGCTCACTTTCGATCAGGGCGCGAACAACTCGTTCTACTTCGCCGAGGAGATCCTCTCCACCCTGTCGAGCAAGCGGGAGATCCGGGTCTCCGACCGCGCGACCATCTTCAACCTCATGATCGGACTCGACGGCTACACGATCTCGACCGGCATCATCAGTGACGACCTCGACCCGGAGATCGTCGCCATCCCGCTCGAGGTGGACGAGAGCATCGAGATCGGCTGGATCAGCCATTCCGGGATCCCGCTCACCGGGCAGGCGCAGCGCTACCTCGCCGAGGTGCGGGCTGTCGTCGCGGCATACGGAATCGAGCTGATCGACTCGCGGTGAACGCCGCAGTTCCGACGGTGGTGATCACCTCGTCGTCGTATGAACCAACGGTGTGCAGGTGACTGGCGGCGTCGGCGGTCTTACTCCGAATCGGGGCGGCGCCGGTTCGCCTTGATCGCGCCGCGTCGGGTCTTCGCCTCCAGGCGGCGACGCCGTGACCCCCTGGTCGGGCGGGTCGGGCGCCGCGGGACGGCCGGGGCGACGGCGTCGCGCAGCAGTTCGGAGAGGCGGGAACGGGCCGCCGCTCGGTTGCGCCTCTGGGAGCGTTCCTCGGAGGCGGCGACGGTCAGCACGGTGCCGTCAAGCCGGGCGTCCAGATTGCGCAGCGCCCGAGATCGCTGCGCGTCGTCGAGGGCGGAGGTGGTGGCCAGATCGAGGCTGAGCTGGACCCGTGAATCGGTGGTGTTGACGCCCTGCCCGCCGGGGCCGGAGGAACGGGAGAACAGCTCGACGAGTTCATTTGCTGGCACTCGGAGGCCATGAGGCGCACCCGGGCCGAGAGGGATGAGCAGATCGTCCATAGTTCTATTGTCCCGAGGTTCTCGAGGTTCCCGTCGGTCGCAGGTGGCAGTCGAAGTTCGATCACGCCTACCGTCGCCCGGACCGCTGCCGGCCAAGCGGACACTTATACCGGAGACCGACCGTGGCGACCGCACATTCCAGCGGGGATTCACCTACACGATCGGCTGACGGGCCTCGATTCGATCGAGCGCAGGTCAGCGGCTAGCGTCCAGTACAAGTGACGTTCAGAGGCAGTGGCCAGAATCGACGTCACTCCCATATAGGAGTCTGAGTATATGAGTTTTTCCGTCTACCTCTCCGGCGAGATCCACACCGAGTGGCGTGACGAGATCCGACGCGGCGCAGAGGCCGCCGGGCTAAACGTCGTGTTCACCGCCCCGGTCACCGACCACCCGGCCAGCGACGCCGCCGGAGATCACCTGGGCGAGACCGGTAGCCAGTTCTGGCGTGACCACCAGTCCGCCAAGGTCAACGCCATCCGTACCCGTACGTTGATCGAGCAGAGCGATCTGGTCGTGGTGCGGTTCGGCGACAAGTACAAGCAGTGGAATGCGGCATTCGACGCCGGCTACTGTGCGGCCCTCGGTAAGCCCTACGTGACCCTCCACGACGCGGATATCGTGCATCCACTCAAGGAGGTCGACGCCGAAGCCCAGGCGTGGTGCACGACCACCGACCAGGTGGTGGAAACCCTGAAGTACGTCCTCAAGCCCTGATCGGACCGCCGCCCGCTCGGCCGGGCAGACAGGCGCCACCCGGCCGAGTAGGCTGCGCACCCGTGACGGAACCTGCAGCATCGTCCGGTGTCCCACGACGCCCCTCTCCGATGGGCGGGGGTAGGCCCGGGCGCGAGGACCTGGCACGCTTCGCCACAGACGATCCGCACGCGATGGACGATGTACTGCCCGCCGCCCCCGCGCGGCTCCGATTGCTCATTGCGGGGATCAACCCGGGCCTGTGGACCGCGGCGGTCAACGCACCTTTCGCCCGGCCGGGAAACCGCTTCTGGCCCTCGCTTCACCGAGCGGGCCTGACCGACCATCTCGTGGACGCCGCGGCCGGACTCTCGGCCGCGGACGAGCGTCAGCTCACGTCGCGGGGCATCGGCGTGACCAACCTGGTGGGTCGTGCCACCGCCAGAGCGGACGAGCTCAGCCGCGAGGAGCTCCGCGCCGGGGGGGAAAGATTGATCTCGCGGGTCCGCGACCTACGGCCCGACCTCGTGGCGGTCGCGGGAATCACCGCCTACCGGATCTCCTTCGCGCAGCCGCGGGCGACGACGGGACCGCAGGACACGTCGGCGATTCGGGGCTGGCCAAACGGGGTCGCGCTCTGGGTCGTTCCCCAACCGAGCGGCTTGAACGCGCACGAGACCGTCGACTCACTCGCCGGGTACTGGCGGCAGGTCTGGGAGGATCGGTGATCCATCCACAACGCGTAACCCTGAGGTTCGGGTGCAAACCAGGAGGTCGATGATGGCTGTGGTGGTACAGGTGAACTTCCCCATGCAGGGGCCCTGGGGTGCGGAGATGGCGGAGGCGTTCCGCGGGCTCGCGGAGTCGATCAACGAGGAGCCGGGATTCATCTGGAAGCTCTGGATCGAGGACCAGTCGGCCGACCTCTCCGGGGGCATTTATCTCTTCGACACCCGCGAGAACGCCGAGGCCTACGTCAGGATGCACACCGAGCGACTTGCCGGGTTCGGGATCACGGACGTGACCGCCACGTTCTCTGACGTCAACGAGCAGTTGAGCACACTGAACCACGCCTCTCTGGGCTGACCGGCGCTTCCTGCGCCCGTTCCTGTTGCGTGCCCCGGGGCACACCGAGTGGCCGGTCGTGCAGGAGTGTGGTGGAGTTCAGGTGTCAAGGTCCGGTCGCTGTTCGTGTCACGTGGAGTCAGAGTGTCTGCCAGAGGGTCCGATTCCGGTGCGGGGAGAGCTGCAGGGCGTCGCCCGCACACAGGGGCCGGTGGGCACGTCGGTCGCAACCGGATCCGGTCGTCGGGGCGGCCGCCTCCCGCCCACCGGAAGAAGTCGTCGAGGCCTGCGTCGGTATCCCGGTCTGAAAAATCGATGGTTTCGCGCCCGGCCGCCGCCATCACCGTCGACGACGAGCACGCGGGCCGCAGACTCGACAAGTTCCTGCGATCCCACCTCAAAGGCGTGCCGGCGGGCCTGCTGTTCGAGCTGCTGCGCAAGGGCAGACTCCGGGTCAACGGTCGTAGGACCGAACAGAACTACCGTCTTGTCAAAGGCGACGTGATCGAGGTGCCCGCCCTCGATGTGGAGGCCCCTGCCACCGTCTCACCGAGGCCGCCCTCAGCACTTCTGGAACAGATGCGCAGGTGCGTTCTCTACGAGGACGCCGACCTGTTGATCGTGGACAAACCAGCCGGAGTGGCGGTGCACAGGGGGACAGATGTTCCCGCCGGTGTGATCGAGACCCTCCGGCACCTGCGACCCGGCGTGCCCGAACTCGAACTCGCGCACAGGTTGGACCGGGATACCTCCGGGGTGCTCGTCCTCGCCAAGACCCACTCGATGCTCCGGCATCTGCACGAGATGCTCCGCGACCGCGAGGACGAGATCGAACGACACTACCTGGCGATCGTCTCAGGCCGCTGGCCCGAGGACGTCACGGCGTTGGACGCACCGCTGCTGCGGCGGGCCGCCGAAGTGGTGGTGCACACGAACGGGCAGCGCGCCGAGACACATGTCGAGGTCCGCCGGAGGGTGGGGAACCGGGCCACGCTCGTGGACGTCCGGCTGCTCACCGGACGAAAGCATCAGATCCGCGTCCATCTCCAGCATGCCGGGCACCCGATCGCCGGAGATGACCGCTACGGTGACCTGCGCTTCAACGCGCTGGTGGAGGAGCGGGGTGGAAGGGGCCTCCACCTGCACGCCACGAAGATGGTGATTCCACTGCCCGATGGCACAGAGCTCGTGGTGGCGGCGCCTATGCCCGGCAAGTGGGAGCGGCTGCTCAACAAGGGGATCTAGCCGCGCGGGCGGCGGCCACCGGCGGCATCAGCACGGATCGATGTACTCCGCCGACGTGGTGAGCAACCTCGCATTGCCGCCGCGAGCCGCCTTATCGCGGCACAGTTCCGCGGTGTCGTGCGCGTGGTCCATATAGATCGGGTAGACGCGCGCTCCGTCGACACCGGCGCGAAGTGACGGGCACTGGCCCGGGGTGGCGAACTCAGCACCCGGGTGGCGGTCAAGAAGGGCCGCGATCCCAGCCTGCGGCTGGGGTGTCTCGACGAACGAGTCGAGGATGAGGATTCCCCTGCCGTCACACGGCGGGACGGAGGCGGTCACCAGGTGACCGGAAGACGTGCGAACCCCGCTGACCAGACCCGTGGCCCCGATGAATTCCCGCGGCTGGCCAGCGGGTGCCACCGGTGCCGGGATGGCTGACGAAGTGCCCGTGGAGTCCGGGCCCGGGTGGTTCGAGGTATCGCGCTCGCCGAGGATGGCACCCGAGGTGGTGATGACCCGGCCGGGGCCGCTGATCGTGAACGAGTTGCTGCCGGAGCCACACTCGAGCGTGGCCGCGTCAGGCATGGCGCACCGCACAGTGCCGATCTCTACAGCCTGACCGGTCTCGAGCCGGGCGGACACCGGCGGCACCCCCTCGACAAACGTATAGCGCAGACCTGCTACGCCGAGTTCGACGGCGCCGGGACGGCCGGGGAAGTGCTCGGTCAGATCCGGTATCTCCGAGACTGGTCTCCCGGTACAGGTCACCGTATCTCCTGCGGAAACGCACAGTCCCACGTGTCGGCCGCCCGTGGAGTAGTTCCACGCATAGACGCCCGGGCTGCTCGGCGCGGCGAAGGCGTCCGGGCCCACGCTGGTCAAGTTGCTCCGCGAGGGGGATGCCGCGGTGACGGTCGTGGTGAGGGTGGGACTAGCGGATGAACTCGGGATCTGGCTGGTGGGCTGTTCGCTCTGATCACCGGCCTGCCCGGCCGCGCAGCCCCCGGCCAGGAGTGCTGCGCCGATCATCACCAGCGTTCTGGCCATGCCGGCACCTTTCACGCGTCGGACCATTGTGCTGCCTCCCATCCGGGAGGTGGGGTGATGTCGAATGCTCCGCACCGCCACCCGTTGTGGAACTCATCGAAAGCGGAAGGCGGCGAGCCGAGGGCTTCCGCCTGTCGGCACATCCCGGTGAACCAACCGCAATACTCCCGGTCGTTGAAGTAACCGGCCCCTGTGAGAGGGCCGAGTTCGCGGAGGATCTCGTCCGCAACCTGGTCCACGGTCGTGGAGGGCAGGATCTCGAGCTCACCCACACGCGGGAAGGCTCCTTCCGTTGCCCGGAAGACGGCATTCTCGTCGCGTGCCGGCAGGTTCACGCCAGAGCGCAGATTCGCTGCGGTGGTGATCTCAATCCGCCACCAGCCGACGGCACCTATGGAGGGGACAACCCGAAGGCCGGTCAGCCCACGCTCATAAAGCAGTTGCACCGCGGCGAGCAGCAGACGCCAGCACAGGCCGGAGTCGAGATCGGGCTGGGTTCGGGGCATGGCCTCTCCTCGGTTTGATGGCGCAGGCCCTTGTAAGACCGGGCCCGGCGCGCGGAACTGAACTATGGCACAGCGCTCCGACAGCTCGGCCCGGCTCGCTCACCACCTGCCGCAGTGTAGGAAGACTGCTAGCCTGACCAGGCACTTTCCGATCGTCGAGAAGGACACTCGTGGATTTGAGTATGGACAAGGGCAACCAGTTCGTCGAGGAGACACAGTCGCCCGAGGGCGCCGCCGCCTGGAAGCAACAGTTGGACGAGTTCGCCCCGGGCGCCTCCGATTGGGTGGTGGGCGCGGTGTTCGGCGGCACCTACCAGCGGCCGGGGATCGAGTTGCGCGACCGTCAGATGCTCAACATGGCGGCCCTGGCGGCGATGGGCGGCACCGAGCCCCAGCTGACCGGGCACATCCGGACCGCGGTCGAGGTGGCCGGGATGAGCAAGGAAGAGGTCGCCGAGTGTTTCGTGCACCTCATGCCGTACATCGGCGTGCCCAAGACCCTGGCTGCGATGCGGTGCCTGAGCGCAGCGTTCGGCGAGTGACATGAGCTGAGTCGTCGTCGTATTCCTCGTCCCACGACACACCGCGCCCCCGTCGGATCACTCCGGCGGGGGCGCGGTGGGTAGTGAGGGTTCAGCGGGAGATCAGGCGAAGGCGCTGTCGAGGTGGTCGTTGAGCGTCTTGCTCGGACGCATCGCGGACTTCAGCTTCTCGGTGTCGGGCTGGTAGTAACCGCCGAGATCGACCGCGTGGCCCTGGACGACCGTCAGCTCCTCGAGGATCGTGTCCTTGTCGGCGTCCAGCTTCTCGGCGAGCGGGGCGAACCGCGCTGCGAGCTCGGCGTCCTCGGTCTGCGCCGCCAGCTCCTGCGCCCAGTACAACGCCAGCCAGAACTGGCTGCCCCGGTTGTCGAGCTCGCCGGTCACGCGCGAGGGCGACTTGCCGTTTTCCAGCAGCTTGCCGGTCGCGGTGTCCAGCGCTTGGGCGAGGATGGTGGCCTTCGGGTTGTCGTATTTGCGACCGAGGTCGTCGAGGCTCGCACCGATCGCGAGGAACTCCCCGAGCGAATCCCAGCGCAAGTGGTTCTCCTCTACCAGCTGCTGGACGTGCTTCGGCGCGGAACCGCCGGCGCCCGTCTCGTAGAGCCCACCGCCGGCCATGAGCGGCACGATCGAGAGCATCTTGGCACTGGTGCCCAGCTCGAGGATCGGGAACAGGTCCGTGAGGTAGTCGCGCAGGATATTGCCGGTCACCGAGATGGTGTCCAGGCCGCGCCACGCGCGCTCGAGGGTGTAACGCATGGCGCGCACCTGCGACATGATCTGGATGTCCAGGCCCTCGGTGTCGTGATCCTGGAGGTACTTGTTGACCAGCGTGATCAGGTTGTTCTCGTGCGGCCGGTACGGGTCGAGCCAGAAGACGGCGGGCATGCCGGAGGCGCGGGCACGGTCCACGGCGAGCTTGACCCAGTCACGGATCGGCGCGTCGTTGACAGTGCACATGCGCCAGATGTCGCCGGCCTCGACCTCCTGAGAGACCAGGACCTCACCGGTCGCGGCGTCGACGATGTTGGCCACGCCGCCGGTCTCGACCTCGAAGGTCTTGTCGTGGCTGCCGTACTCCTCGGCCTTCTGCGCCATGAGTCCGACGTTTGGCACGGTGCCCATAGTGGTGGGGTCGAACGCGCCGTTGGTCTTGCAGAAGTTGATGATCTCCTGGTAAATCCGCGCGAACGTGGACTCCGGGATGACCGCCTTGGTGTCCTTCTTGCGGCCGTCGGCGCCGTACATTTTGCCACCGATGCGGATCATCGCGGGCATGGAAGCGTCGACGATCACATCCGAGGGGGAGTGAAAGTTGGAGATGCCGCGGGCCGAGTCGACCATCGCGAGCTCCGGCCGCTGCTCGTGGCAGCGGTGCAGCTCCTCGATGATCTCTTCCTTCTTGGCCGAGGGCAGGGTGTCGATCTTGGCGTACAGGTCGCCCATGCCGTTGTTGACGTTGATGCCGAGCTCGTCGAACAGCTCGCCGTACTTTTCGAAGGCGTCCTTGTAGAACACGCGGACGGCGTGCCCGAACACGATCGGGTGGCTCACCTTCATCATGGTGGCCTTGACGTGCAGCGAGAACATGACGCCGGTCTCCTTGGCGTCATTGAGCTGCTCCTCGTAGAACTCCAGCAGAGCCTTCTTGCTCATGAACATGGAGTCCACGACGGTGCCCTCCCGCAGCGGCACGGTCTTGAGGACCTCGGTCTTCCCGTCGGGCGTCACTACCTCCATGCGGGCGTCGCAGTCGCGGTCGAGAATGATCGACTTCTCGCCGGCGTAGAAGTCGCCGTGGGTCATGTGCGCGACGTGGGTCTGCGAGGCCATGGACCACTTGCCCATGGAGTGCGGGTTGGCCTTGGCGTACTCCTTGACGGCCTTCGGCGCGCGACGGTCGGAGTTGCCCTGACGAAGAACCGGGTTGACCGCACTTCCGAGGATGCCGGCGTACCGCTCGGCGGTCTCCTTCTCCTCGTCGGTCTGCGGGTCCCACGGGAAGTCGGGAATGTCGTAACCCTGCGACTGCAACTCTGCGATCGCCTTGGTGAGCTGCGGGACGGAGGCGCTGATGTTGGGCAGCTTGATGATGTTGGTGTCCGGGTCCTGGGTCAGACGACCGAGCGCGGCCAGGTTGTCCTGCACCTTCTGCTCATCGGTGAGTCGCTCGGGGAACGCACCGAGGATGCGCGCGGCCACCGAGATGTCGCTGGTGGTGACATCGATTCCGGCGGCATCGGCGAAGGTGCTGACGACGGGCAGGAACGCCTCGGTCGCCAGGCGGGGGGCCTCATCCGTGAGGGTGTAGATGATCGTCTGTCTGCCATCGGTCATAGGTATCGACTCTTTCGTTTTGTGCTGATCTTGTTCTTGTGGAACGTCGTCATCTCGCGGCACCATCATCCCCCGTATCGCGACGTTGTGGCAGACGCCACCCGGCGACCCGGAGGACTCGGTCGACATCGCTGTTGGTCGCGGTCGTCTCGGTACCCCGTCCAGTGTGGTCTACTCCACGCCCGCGTGCGTCGAAACGTCGCGCGGCCACCCCGTATGTGTCTGATTTCCCGCCCGTGAGCACGCGAACGACCGCGATGTGGACGAGTGCTGATTAGCCTGGATCGATTCGTCGTCCGACGTCGGTGCGCGTCGTCGAGGGCGCCGTCGTGGTGGACGGCGGGGGCGCGTCCCGGGAGTGCGCAGCGCGGCGGCCGGCAGACCACGCGCCCCACAGACGGTGATAGATGCCGTCCCGGGCGAGGAGCTGGTCGTGCGTGCCGGCCTCGACGATACGTCCGGAATCCATGACGAGGATCCGGTCGGCCCGCGAGGCCTGGTCGAGGCGGTGGGCGACCACCACCGCGGACCTGTCGCGGGTCACCTCGTCCGCGGCGTCCTCGAGGGCCCCGGCGCCGGCCGAACCGGCCTCCGCGGTGGCCTCGTCCATCACGACGATCGCCGGGTCGAGGAGGAGAACCCGGGCCAGGGCGACCTGCTGGGCGGCCACCGGGTCGAGCTGGATCCCGCGAGCGCCGACGACGGTGTCGAGACCATCGGGCAGCCGGTCGTACCACCCCCGGGCGTGGACGCGGTCCAGGGCGGTGAGCAGCTCGTCGTCGCCCGCCTCGGGCCTGGCCAGGGTGAGGTCCTGGCGGAGGGTTCCGGAGAACACGTGGACCTCCTGGCTGACGGTGGCCAGGCGCGCGATCCGCTCGCGGTCGGACAGTGTCGAGACCGGATAGCCGTCGACCAGGACCTGGCCCTCGTCCGGGACGAGCAGCCCGGCGAGAAGCGCGGCGACGGTCGTCTTTCCCGCCCCGGAGGCGCCGACGATCGCCACGGTCGTTCCGGGTTCGACGGCGAAGTCGATGTCCCGGACCGCCCACTGCCCGCCGTAGCTGAAGCTGACACCGCGAAGTTCCACCCTGCCGATCGGGGCGCCGACCCCGACATCAGGGAGCGGGACCGGCGGATCGGCCACGACGCCGACGATGCGGGACAGCGAGGCG
The DNA here is from genome assembly GCF_053645265.1 of Dietzia sp. NPDC055343. NCBI lineage: Bacteria > Bacillati > Actinomycetota > Actinomycetes > Mycobacteriales > Dietziaceae > Dietzia > Dietzia sp. NPDC055343. The sequence continues at coordinate 115,394 of NZ_JBSHMJ010000002.1, forward strand.
TACCCGGACTGGACCACATCGAGCACCCGCATGACCATATTCAACGGCCCGCGCAGGCGGATGATCATGAGCACCGCGCCGGCGAGCGCGCCCACGGTGAGCGCCCCGGCCCCGACGAGGTGGTATCCCAGGAGAAGCGCGATCGAGAGCATGAGGAACTCGGCGACGAGCATCCACACGTTGAGGATGAGCATCGTGGTGCGCGCCCGGATGCCCTTGGTGACCACGCTCCAGGAGGCGTTCGCGATCTCGTGATGCATGCGCTCCTCCATCGAGAACGCGCGCACGGTGGCCCGGCCCCGGATGGCCTCGAGGACGCGGTGGGCGCGGTCGGCCATCGCCGCCCGTTCGTCGGCGTAGCGTCCCGGTGCCTTACGGAGGTACAAGCGGGCGGCCAGGACGTAGACGGGCGCGACCACCACCGGGATGAGGATGAACTGCCAGTCCAGCGTGAACAGCGCGATCACCGTCGCCGCCAACGTGAACACCGAGCTGGTGAGGATCGGGATGGTCTCGGTCACCGCGGACGACAGCTCGGAGACGTCGTCCGTGGAACGGCTGACGAGGTCGCCGGAGCCGGCGTCCTCGACGCGGTGGGTGGGGAGGCCGAGTGCAGTACCGACCATGTCCTGACGCAGGTTGGCGATCACCCGTTCGGCGACCCGCGAGACCAGGTAGAAGCCGCAGGCGCTGAGTACCGCACCGGCGACCGCCGCGCCGAAGAGGACGGCCCCGAGTTGCCAGAACGGTCGGGATGACGCGCCGGTGACCAGGTCCACGATCTGGCCCATCACCCGGGGCACCGTGACGGTGGCCCAGGCTCCGAGGCTGAGCAGGATCAGCGCGGCCAGCAGCGCCGGACGCGCATGCCTGACACGGCGGAGCTGGGCCCCCATCTCACGGCGGACCTGACCGGCGGTCGCCAGCGGGAATCGCAGGGCGGTGTCGCCCTTGGCCGGGGGAGGCGGAACATTCGCGACGCTCATCGGGCGACCTCCGTCAGGGCGCCGATGAGCCCGGTCAGGTCCTCCGTGGTCATGTGCGTCGTCGCGACGGCGCTCCAGGCCGGCGCCTCGCTGAACACGAGCGTGATCGCCTCCGTGCGATGCCGGGCCACCTGGTCGGCGATCGTCTGCTCGGTCACCGAGTCGACCGCGGTGGTCGGGTCCTGCAGCACCAGCACCTCGGAGGCGGCGGCCAGGGCGCGCGCCAGGGCGACCCGCTGGCGCTGACCACCGGACAGCATGCGGCCGTTCTCGCCCACGCGTTTGTCGGGGCCTTCGGGAATGTCGTCGCAGGCGGCGATGTGGAGCGCCTGCTCGGCCCGGGACCGGTCCGGGTGGACGTTGTCGGAGACGGTGCCGTCGAACAGGTCCGCGGCGTGCGGGGCGACGATCACGCGGGTGCGGGGCAGGGCCTCGAGGTCGTGCACCAGGGCGGGGTACGAGCCGTGGACGACGGTGATGCCCGTGGGCAGGGCGCCGATAACGTGATCGGCGCGTCCGCTCTCGATCTCCGAGGGACGCTCGAATCCCGCACCGAGGACCTCACGGATCCGCTGGCCCGATGCCTCCGCCGAGGCCCACCTCGAGGCGAGGTTGCGACCGAACATGGTCATGGGGACGACGAGGAACTGCGTCAGGCCCACCACGGTGATCAGTTCGCCGACGGTGATGTGCTCGCCCAGCGCGAGAATGCCGGCCCCCAGGCCGAGGCTGGAGACGAACAGCGCGCCCGCGGCGTCGGTGGCCCCGTTGAGTCGGGCTTCGGCGCCATTGGCGTGAACGGTCTTGGAGTATGCGGAGTCCGACACCGCGTCGTAGCGCCCCCGGACGGTCACGATCGCACCCAGTCCCTTGAGGATGCGTAGGCCCTGCACCACGTCGGTGGCGGTGGCGGCGGCCTCGGCGATCGCCTGCTGCCGGGCGACCGACCGCGTCTGCAGCGGCCGCGCTACGCGGAGCGCCACGACGGCCAGCAGTGGACCGCCGACGAGCGTGGCCAGACTCAGCCACGGGTTGATGGTGAACATCACTGCCGCGCCGTAGACGATGGCGGCGAGCTCGGCCACCGGCATGACGGTCATCATCACGATGTCGCCGACCCGGGTGGTGTCCGAGGAGGCGATGGACAGCAGCCCGCCGGGCGTGCGCTCCCGTCCGGCGAACCCGCGCGGGTCCTGGATGCGGTCGGTCACCAGCGTGCGCAGGTCGTGGCTCACCAGTTGCTGGCTGCGCACGAGCATGAAGCGCGCGGTCCAGTTCGCGGCGATCGCCACCGCGAACACACACGCCAGCATGCCGATCCAGAACCACAGGCTGGCCAGCGACGCGGTCGCCACGGCGTCGTCCACGGCGCGGCCCACGACCAACGGGGTGATGCCGTTGCAGACGAACGCCACGGCCATCGCCCCGGAGGCGAGGAAGCTCCACGGCCGCTGGGAGAGTGCGACCTTGAGAGTCCACCAGCGCGCGTCGACGGGCGGGATGAGCGACCTGTGCCCGCCCGGGCCGGGGAGCGCCGCGTAGTCGACGGTGCTCGCGCGCCCGGTGTCGGAAGAGTTGTCGGGCATCACCGACGATGTTACCGCCGCGCGCCGGGACGCCTGCTCCCGCGAGCGCCTACCCGGCCTTCGCGCCGAGACTGCCGTTGTGTGCCGCGCGACCGCCCACGATCTCGACCCCGCCCAGAAACGCGACACCGAACGCGAGCAGCGACTGCCCGGAGGCGTCGAGGGTGTCCTCGACCGATCTCAACCACCCCCGTACGAGCGGGTCGGGCAGTCGGTGCCGCGCCGAGAGCGCGATGACGAAGCTCGGGGCCGGGATCTCGGGGAGGATCCTCATGGACTCCTGGCGGTCGCAGGCGGGTTCGGACCAGTCCGCGTCCGCGGCCAGCAGGGGCGCGGGCAGGCCGACGTCGTACTCGTCGCACGGGAGGATGAGCAGGGAGTTGCGTAGCCGATCTCGGTAACCCACCACCAGGTCTATGACACCGGCGGCGAGCGGCCCGTCGTCCAGGGGCATCGTGTTCCAGTTCTCGGGAAGCTCTTCGAATCTCATGCGATCGAGTCTTCATCCGATGACCCGGCGGGAACACCCCTGTAAGCCGATCAGTGGATTTCGCGATCTCGCCTGTGGAAGCCGCAATCCACGGGAACCACGAGCTGCGCTCGCGCGTCGTCGCCCCCGGTCTCGCCTGCCGGTTCCGAGGGTGACTCCATCGCGCAGCCCGACGCCGACTGGTTCAGCCGTTCAGCCTCGTTCTCATGCCCACGGCGGACGCCGAGGGGCACACGCCCCCGCTGTTCCAATCCTCAGCCGACGCGGAGCCCGCCCCCGTCGAGTTCGCGTTCCGGTCCGCAGAGCCGCTCTCCGACGGCAGTGTCTGGTTGCGCTATGACGTGGTGGGCGAGATCGAAGCGTCCTGAATCGAGACTTTTTTCGCCGTTGTCCAGCGGGTCGGTCCCGTAGGGTCTGCCCCAGAGTGCAGACGCGGACACCGCGAGGAGGATTGCGATGACGGATGTAGCGGCGCGCGCGAGGGCGCTGGCGGAATGGCACGGCTCGGGGGAGCTGGTGGTGTTACCCACGGTGTGGGACACCTGGAGTGCGCAGGTCGCGGTTGATGCGGGCGCCGTCGGACTGACCGTGGGCAGCCACCCCGTCGCCGACGCGATCGGCAGCTCCGATGGCGAGAACATGGACTTCTCGGAGTACCTGTCGGTGGTCAGCGGTATCTCCGCGGCGGCCAGGGTTCCCGTGAGCGTGGACGTCGAGTCGGGCTATGGCCTGGACCCGGCCGAACTCATCACGCGGCTGCTCGAGGCCGGTGCGGCCGGCGCGAACATCGAGGACGTCGTGCACGGCGAGGGCAAGCGAGTGCGTGACCGGCGGGAGCATGCCGACTACATCGCCGCGGCCCGTGCGGCTGCCGACGAGGCCGGCGTGGACTTCGTCATCAATGGCAGGACGGACGCGGTGAAGCTCGGCACCGGCACCTTCGATGATCCGGTGGGCGAGGCGGAAGCCCGCATCACGATGATGGAGGACGCCGGAGCCCGCGCGGTCTACCCGGTGGGGTTGTCGACCGCCGACGAGGTGAGCCGTCTCGTGCAGGCGGTGACGGTACCGCTGAACGTGACCGCGCACCCCGTCAACGGGCACGGTGCCGGGGACCTCGAGGCGTTGCGTGGACTCGGCGTGCGACGCGTGTCTTTCGGCCCGCTGTGGCAGAAGTGGCTCGGCGAGGTGTCGGCCGGTGAGCTCGCGGGATGGGCGCCGGGAGACAGGAGGAGCTGACGCCCCCCGCAGCTCAGATCCCCCGGCGGGCGCCGGGAGACGTCAGCGGACCCGGGCGAGTGCCTCCTGCCCGGTGCCCACCGCGGACGTCGGTGAGGCGACCGGCTCGGCGCCCGTGCCGGACGGCCGATGCCCGCTCTTGATCAGCAGCACGATGACGGCGCCCGCGACCGCCGCACCGGCACCGATGAAGAAGCACAGTCGGAACATCTCCTGGGTGGGAGCCTGGACGCCCGCGCCGATGTCGGTCATCCGGCTGGTGAGGACGATGGCCATCACCGATCCGGCGATGGTGGTGCCCATGGAGCGCATCAACGAGTTCAGACCGACCCCCGCCCCGGCCTCGGAGGCGGGGGAGTTCTCGAGGATCAGAGTCGGCATGGCCGCATAACCGATGCCGACACCGGCGGAGGCGATGCACGTCGAGACGAGCAGCTGCCACGGGGCATGCGCGGAGAAGGCGGCGACGAGGTATCCCGCCGCGATCACCGCCGCCCCCAGGGCGAGCGTGGTGCGGCCGCCGAACCGGGTGAGCATCCGGCTGGAGATCGGGGTGAACGCGAGCATCATCAGCCCGCCCGGGGCCATCCACAGGCCGGCCTGGAGCATCGTCTGACCGAGTCCGTATCCGGTGGATTCGGGGAGTTGGAGAAGTTGGGGAACGACTATCGACTGCGCCATCATGCCGAACCCGATGAGGAGCGCGGCGATATTGGTGAGAAGGATCGGCCGCCGGGCCGTTGTCCGGAGGTCGACGAGCGGCTGGTCGTGGCGGGTCTCGTAGAAGCCCCACGCGAGGAGGATCGCGGCGCCACCGATGATCGCGCACAAGGTGGCCGGCGAGGTCCATCCCCAGTCGCCGCCCTTGGAGATGCCGCCGAGGATCGCCACGATGCCGATTGCCAACCCGATGGCGCCGACGGAGTCGAACCGGGCCCGGTCCACCGGTCGCCGGTGCGGCAACACGACCAGCGAGAGCACGGCCATGACCGCGGCGAGCGCGCTGGAGACCCAGAACAGGGCGTGCCAGTCGTGGTCTTGTGCGATCCACGCGGCGAGGGGGAGTCCGAGTGCGCCGCCGACGCCGAGCGTCGCGCTGATCCCGGCGACCGCCGAGTTCTGCATGGCGGGCGGGGCGATCTCGCGGACGAAGCTGATCGCGACGGGGACGTACCCCATCGCGAGTCCCTGGAGGGCGCGACCGATGAGGACCGGCACGAGCGAGGTCGACAGGGCGCAGATGAGCGAGCCCACCAACAGGATGAGCGCGGAGGCCACGAGGACCGGCTTGCGCCCACGGATGTCGGCGAGTCGGCCGGCCACCGGCATCGCGACACCCCCGGCCAGCAGGGTCGCGGTCACCACCCACGCGGCATTGTCCGGTGCGGTGTCCAGAAGCCTCGGTAGTTCAGGCTGGATGGGGATCACCAGCGACTGCATGAGCGAGGCGCACATGCTTGAGAAGCCGAGGACCAGGATGACGGCCAGCGGCGCCGCCGCGCGGTCGCGGGAGAGATTCATCAGTTCCTTTCAGGGGTTCGCGCCCGAATATGTATGTTACATACATATTCCGACCTGTGTAGGCTACATATCGCATACGGGCACGGCAAGCAGGCGGTCAGCCGTCCCTCGTCGAGGGCGCGTCCGCTAAGGAGGACTGCAGGTGACGGCATCGAGTGAGCACTGGTTGGGGCCTGACGCGCCCGCGGAACGTCGGCTCGCTGCCATCCTCAGCCGACTCGACGGTCAACGCCGTGCCATGGAGGGCGCCATGCGGCTCGGCACCGCGGATCTGCGGTTGCTGTGGCTGCTCGCCGATGGCCGTGCGCGAACCCTGAGGGAGATCGCCGACGAGCTCCGGTTGGAGCAGTCCACGATCAATCGCCAGGTCAACGCAGCTCTGGCCTCGGGGTACGTGGAACGCCGGCGGCGAGATGGCGGCAGCGCCCACGAGTTCGAGCGCACAGACGAGGGCCGCCGGGTGTTCGATGCGGACACGGCCCGTTCTCTCGGCGCCTACGCGTCCGCGCTCTCGCATATGGGGCCGCAGGGCTCCGAGACCTTCCTGGGCCTCGCGCACGAGTTCCTCGACCACTATCAGCGCGAGGTCGAGAACGCCGCCGGCTGAACCGACGCCACGCAGGGCCGCGTGACAAGTGACCGGCCCGCTATGCCTGCACGCGCGTTGACCCGGTGGAAGAGTGACGCCCATGGATGTTGAACCCGAACCGGGCATGCCGGACAACCGCGATTGGACCACCGTGCTCGACGGCGGATGCGATGAATGTGGGTACCGACCGCACGATCCGCTGACCACCGACGAGAGGCTGGCCGCCGTGGCCGAGCGGTGGGCCGTGGTGCTCGCCCGGCCGGACGTCGCCACCCGACCGGCCCCGCGGGTGTGGTCGCCGCTGGAGTACGCGGGCCACAGTCGCGACCTCATCGAGGTACTGGGAGACCGGCTCGCGGCGATGCTCGAGGCCGACAACCCCACATATGCGGACTTCGACGGCGAGGCCGCCGTCCGCGAGCGTGAGTACTGGCGAGCCCGGGCCGCGTCGATCGCCGAGCAGTTGGTCCGTGACACCGGCCGGACGCGCGGGATCCTCGGACGCGTCGGCGACGCCGACTGGGATCGCACCGGGCGTAGGGGTGACGGGTACGTCTTCACCGTCGCAACGCTGTGTCAGTACATCGTCCATGACGTGGAGCATCACCTCCACGACGTCGACGGTTGACGTTCGACGACGGCGTTCGAGGTGACGCGGTGTGCTGAGCCGGCGGTCGCCCGGTTCGTGCGTACCCGTCACACGCCGACCGGTACCTCCGACAGTGTGCGCCGACTCCGGAAGCGCCGGATCTCGCCGCTGACCGGGTCGGTGAACTCGAGCTCGCGGGCGAGGAGCTGGAGGGGGAGTGAGCCGTCGTCGGCTGCCTCGGGCAACAGCTCGGGATAGCGCCGGTCGCCGAGGATCGGGATAGCGAGCGCGGCGAGCTGCACGCGCAGCTGATGTAGCTTTCCGGTGCGCGGTCGTAGCAGCGTGTGCAGCACGGGCCGCCCGGTGGCGCTGGTCCCGTGACCCAGTACGTCCACGACGGTCTCGGCGTTGGGCTCGAGCCCCTGCCGTATGACGGTCCGCTGCGGGCCACCGGGGGAGTGGAGGTGGTCGCGGCGCACCAGCGGCATCGGTTGCCCGTGGAGGGTGCCGGCGTCCGGGTCCCAGCCGACGGGCAGCGCGGACACCGCCTCGTAGACCTTGGTCACGCGCCGCTGCTCGAACAGCGATTGGTACGCGCCGCGCATCTCGGGCCGGGCGGTGAACATGACCAACCCGGCGGTGGGCCGGTCGAGTCGGTGCACCGGCGTGATGTCCGGGTTGCCCAGGCGCACCCGCAGCCGGACGAGGGCGGTCTCGCGTAGGTAGCGGCCGGACGGGGTGGTGGGGAGGAAATGCGGTTTGTCGACGACGACGAGGTCGTCCTCCGCGAACAGGATCGTCTCCTGATAGGGCAGTGGCCGCTCATCGGGCAGCTGCCGGTGGTACCAGACGAACTCGTGGCTGCCCGGCGTGGTGTGGCGATCGATCGGCCGACCGTCCCCGCCCACGATCTCCCCAGCGTCGATCCGGCGGAACAGCTCATCCGGGTCCAGGTGCGCGAATCTCGACACCATGTACTCGGCGATCGTCGTCCACGGTCCCGACACAGGGATGCGGAGCCTGGTGGGTCCGACACCGTGTCGTACCGGGAGTGGCGGGGGTGTGGGCACGGACCACATCGTCTCATCCCGCGCCGGGCGGTCTGTGACTTCCGCGCGCAGGGCGTACGCGCACGGTGCTGACACCTAAGGTGGCAGGAAGGAGCGGCGTCGCGAGCTACCGGGCCGGACGGGGCCGTCACACGGGTGGTGGGCCGGGGGCGGGGCCGACGCCGCGCCCGGCGACGAAGAAGGGCGGTGACTCCGGCGATGACCGAGCGGGACTCGGAGACCCACCGCACGACGCGGGCGGTGATCGGGCCGGCGCGGGCGCCCGAGCTCCACATCATGAGCTGGAACATCCGGCGGCGGATGCCGCGCTTTCTGGCGCGGTCGGCCGATCGGTGGTGCCGCCGCGCTCCCGGGATCACCGCTCTGCTCACCACGGAGCGTCCGACGGTGCTCTGCGCCCAGGAGGTGCTCCCGGATCAACTGGGGGCGCTCTACGAGGGACTCGGTCGCGGGTACCACCACGTCGGCTTCGGTCGGTCAGCCGACGGCGGCGGCGAGGCGGGCCCGATCATGTACGACGCGGACAGGCTCGAACTCGAAGGGTGGGAGCAATCCGCGCTGTCGGACACCCCGCGGCTCCCCGGTTCGACGTCGTGGGGCAACCCGTTCCCCAGGATTCTGGTCGGTGCACGATTCCGGGACCGGGCCACGAGTCGGCGGATCCACGTGATGAATACTCATCTGGATCCGTTCTCGGCGAGGTCGCGGCTCCGCGCGGCCGTAGCGATCGGGGATCTGGTCGGTCCCGGCGAGCCGCCGACGGTGCTGGCCGGGGATCTCAACGCCGGGCCGTCGAGCGATGCCGTGCGGGCCCTGTTCGCGGCCGGACTGGTGGACAGCTGGGACGGTGCGCGCTCTCGTGCGACCGGGGAGTGGGGCACCTACGGTCGCTACCGTCGTCCGCGTCGGCATGGCGATCGGATCGACTGGATTCTCACCTCATCCCGTCTCCGGGTGACCAAAGCCGCGATCAATCCGTTCCGTCATGACGGGGGCTGGCCTTCCGATCACCTGCCGGTGCAGGCCGTGGTGAGAACAGAGAGTCCATCAGGTCCATCAAGCCCATCAGGCCCTGTCGTGGCCGGGGCAGGACCGCTGTGATCGACAATTTCCTGCGTCCTGCCGGTACCCGCGGACAGGTCGTCGCGGATGCGGTCCGGCTCCTCGGCGTGCTGAGTGTGGTGCTGGCGCTGGCGGTGTCCGGGGTCACCGACGCGGCGATCGTGGCGTTCTGCACGCCAGGGCTCATGCTGCCACGGTTCCTCGGAATGCGGCCGGGGGCCGACGCCGCGGTGTGCGTGGTGCTGCTCGTCGCGGCGTGGAGCAACGTACTCGATCTCTATCGAGCAGTCTGGTGGTGGGACATCCCCGTCCACGTGGCGACGGCCGGCGCCCTCGCGGTCATGGGGTACCTGGTGCTCGCCCGCCGGGACATCGTGCCGCCGCCGGCCTCGCCACGATTCACCGCCATCGGAGCCGTGGTGCTCACCACCGCGCTGGGGCTGGCCCTCGGCGCGCTCTGGGAGATGGTCGAATGGTTCGGATATGCCGCGATCACCGCCGACATCCACGTGACCTACCACGACACGATCGGCGACATGGCCGCCGGCGCGTCAGGGGCGCTGCTCGGGGGCCTGCTGATGGCCCGCACGCCTCAGCTGCTGGTCCCGTCGATCGCTGTCACGGTCACGGGGTGCGAGTCCCGGTGATGTCACTGGTCGTGATGCCGCCGCCGTTATCGTCGTCGCCATCGGAGACACTGCCGGGCGGCGACGCGCCCGCCCTCGGCGCCCCCGCACCGACGCCCGGGGCGTGCACCACGTCGGCGAGCAGTGGGAACAGCAACACCGTCACCGCCCCGGCCGCCACCAGGACCGCGGCTTCCTCGGCGCGCATCAGATCGCCGGTCACGGCCACGTCCGTCACCGCCACGATGATCGGCAGACCCGTCGCCGCGTACAAACCGACCCGGGCGCGGTCGCGCGTCGTCGCCAGGCCGGGGCTGACCCGCAGCCACGTCTCCGAGAGCCACACGCCACCGCCACGCAGGATCAACATGCTCGCCACCCCGGCGACCAGCAGCCACGGGGCCGCCGCGACCGCATCCACGCTGATCCCCATCCCCGACACCACGAAGAACACCGGGATGAACAAGGAGTATCCGACGGTGTCCAGGCGGCCGAGCAGCTCGCCGAGCAGGTCGCGGGGCGGCGCGTGGGGAGCTGCGGAATCCGACCGGACGGTCACGAGTTGCCTGCCGTACGCCTCGACGAGGCTGCGCAAGATCATGCCCGCCGCGAACGCGCCCAGCACCACGTCCAGTCCGAACACCGACGCCACGGCCATCATCGCGGCCAGCAGCAGGAACACCGTCCGCACCACGAGCTGTCCGGTCGAGGTGTTGCCCTGCGCCAGTGCGCGCCCCATCGCGGGGACGTAGAGCAGGCGCCGCGGTACCGCGAACAGGAAGAGGGCGGCCAGCAGGAACAGGGCGACCGCCACCGCGGACGAGCCGATGTCCCGGGTGCCGAGCAGTAACGCCATGGCCAGGACGGGGCCGAGTTCTCCGACCGCGCCGTGGGTGAGCACCGCGCGGCCGACCGGGGTGGTGTCGTGGCCGCCTCCCTTGAGGATCGGCAGCAGCGTGCCGATCGCGGTGGAGGTGAGCAGCAGGCCGATCGCCACGGCGGTCTCCCAGCGGTCCGAGACCAGGTACCCGACGCCGGTCGCCAGGATCAGGCTCACCACCCAAGTGCCCGTCGCGCCCGCGCCCCGACGGCCGGCGAGCGTGGACGTCCGGAGTTCTGCGCCCGCGAGCAGGAACAGCATGCCGAGCCCGATCTCCGACAGCATCGCCACGCCGCCGCTCTCCTCGGCCAGGCCGATCCCGTTCGGGCCGATGAGCATGCCGCCGACCAGCAGCAGGACGACCGCGGGGATGAACGACCGGGCCATCCAGGACAGCACCGGCGCGACGCAGATGACCAACACGATCCAGAACAGCGAGAGTAGTTCCGTCGACGAGGTCCCCAAAGCCAGGAGGGTGGTGGTCACGTCCGGCCTTCCGTCGGAGGGATGAGCGTGAGCCTAGTGCAAGGTGGGTGCATGACGACCCCGCTCTGCACGCGCTCCGACGACGACCCGCACCACCTCCCGGGCTTCCGTCGCACCTTCGCGCCCGGGCATCTCACGCTCGGCCTGGGGTTCCCACTACGAAGCCGGGGCGACGACGCGCCGGTCGGGGATCTCGCCGCGCAGATCGAGGCCGCTCGCGCCGCCGAGGCCGGGGGCTTCGCCGCCCTCTACGTCCGTGACATACCGCTGCGGGTGCCGTCGTTCGGAGACCTCGGGCAGGTGTACGACCCGTGGATCCATCTGTCCCACATCGCGGCGCACACCTCGCGGATCGCGCTGGGGACCGCCGGCATCGTCCTGTCGATCCGACACCCGCTGCACGTGGCCAAGTCCGCCGCCAGCCTCGACCGGATCACCGGTGGTCGCTTCCTGTTGGGGCTGGCCTCGGGCGACCGGCCCGAGGAGTTCCGTGCGTTCGGACTCGAGCAGGGGGAACGCGGCGAGCGGTTCCGCGAGAACCTGCGCGTACTCCGACACGCGCTCAGCACGGAGATGCGCGGCATCCGCTGGCCGGGGGGCTGGATGCACAGTGCGGACGTGGTGCCCAAGCCCACCGCGGCGTCCGTGCCGATCCTCATGATCGGTTCGTGTCAGCAGAGCGTCACCTACCTCGCCGAGCACGGGGACGGCTGGATGACCTACCCGCGCGACTTCGACGCCCAGCGCCGCACCGCCGCGCGATGGAGGGAGCTCGTCGAGGCGGCAGGAGTCGCGGACGCCCCCTTCAAGCCCTTCGCGCAGTCGCTGCAGGTCGATCTGTCCGAGGACCCGGACGAGACGGCGTCGCCGATCAACTTCGGGTTCCGGCTCGGCCGGCGTGCGCTGGTACAGCACCTCGACGATCTCCGACAGATCGGTGTGAACCACGTTCTGCTGGGTGTGGGCGCGAGCACGCGACCGATCCGCGAGGTGATCGACGAACTCTCCGAGCACGTGGTGCACCGGTTCCCCGCTCTGGGTTCGTCGTCGGGCTGACCCCGTCCGCCTCGTCCGGCGGCGCGGGTCCGGCCCGAGTACCTAGGCTGGCCCCATGAACTCCGGAACCGATACCCCCCGATCCGAGAACCCGACGACGGAAGTCGACATCAAGCCACGCAGCCGCGACGTGACCGACGGCCTGGAGAAGACCGCCGCGCGCGGGATGCTGCGAGCGGTGGGGATGGGCGACGACGACTGGGTCAAGCCCCAGATCGGCGTGGCGTCGTCGTGGAACGAGATCACCCCGTGCAACCTCCCGCTGGACCGGCTGGCCAAGGCGGTCAAGGAGGGCACCCACGCAGGCGGGGGGTACCCGCTCGAGTTCGGCACCATCTCGGTCTCCGACGGCATCTCGATGGGCCACGAGGGTATGCACTTCTCGCTGGTGTCCCGCGAGGTCATCGCGGACAGCGTGGAGACGGTCATGAGTGCCGAGCGGCTCGACGGTTCGGTGCTGCTCGCCGGGTGCGACAAGTCGCTGCCCGGCATGCTCATGGCCGCCGCGCGTCTCGACCTGGCCAGCGTCTTCCTCTACGCCGGGTCGATCATGCCCGGTTTCGCCAGGATGTCGGACGGGACCGAGCGCCAGGTCACGATCATCGACGCGTTCGAGGCGGTCGGGGCCTGCTCGCGGGGACTGATGAGCCGCGAGGACGTGGACAGTATCGAGCGCGCCATCTGTCCCGGCGAAGGCGCCTGTGGCGGCATGTACACCGCCAACACGATGGCCAGCGCCGCCGAGGCCATGGGGATGTCCCTCCCCGGCAGTGCCGCGCCGCCGGCGCCGGACCGTCGTCGCGACGGGTTCGCCAAGGCCAGCGGCGAAGCCGTGGTGGAGATGCTGCGGCGCGGGATCACCGCCCGCGACATCATGACCAAGGAGGCGTTCGAGAACGCCATCGCCGTGGTCATGGCATTCGGTGGCTCGACAAACGCGGTGCTGCACCTTCTGGCGATCGCCAACGAGGCGGAGGTGGAGCTGAGCCTCGACGACTTCGCCCGCATCGGAGCCAAGGTCCCGCACCTGGCCGACGTCAAGCCGTTCGGTGCACACGTGATGAACGACGTCGACAAGATCGGCGGCGTGCCCGTCGTGATGAAGGCACTACTCGATGCCGGGTTGCTGCACGGTGACTGCCTGACGGTCACCGGCAGGACCGTCGCCGAGAACCTGGCGCACATCTCGCCGCCGGACCCGGACGGCCTGGTGCTGCGTGCGATGAACGAGCCGATCCACCCGACCGGTGGCATCACCATCCTGCGCGGCTCCCTCGCCCCGGAGGGTGCGGTGGTCAAGTCCGCGGGCTTCGACTCGGATGTCTTCGAGGGCACCGCGCGGGTCTTCGAGCGAGAGCGCGCCGCGATGGACGCGCTCGAGGACGGGACGATCACCGCCGGCGATGTCGTCGTCATCCGTTACGAGGGGCCCAAGGGTGGTCCCGGAATGCGCGAGATGCTGGCCATCACCGGGGCGATCAAGGGCGCGGGGCTGGGCAAGGACGTGCTGCTCATGACCGACGGCCGCTTCTCCGGAGGGACGACCGGCCTGTGCGTCGGGCATATCGCGCCGGAGGCAGTCGACGGCGGTCCGATCGCGTTCGTACGCGACGGGGACCGGATCCGCCTGGACGTCTCGAACGGCACACTCGAGCTCCTGGTCGACGACACGGTGCTGGAGGGACGCAAGGACGGATGGGAGCCGCTGCCGCCCCGCTACACCCGTGGCGTCCTCGCCAAGTACTCGAAGCTGGTCCAGTCCGCCTCCGAGGGCGCGATCTGCCGCTGAGGGTGCATCGATCAGACGACTCGCCCCGCCGGCTGATGATCAGCCGGCGGGGCGAGTCGGTGGCGGCGGCGGGGGATCAGTCGAGGACCGTGCCGTCGTCGAGGTGGGACAGCGAACCGTTGTCGGGCAGCTCGCCGGTGGCGAGGTAGACGAGACGGTTCGCGATGCTCACGGTGTGATCGGCGAAGCGCTCGTAGTAGCGGGCCAGCAGCGCCAGGTCCACCGCCGCGACCGATCCATAGGGCCAGTCCTCGTTGGAGAGCTGCTGCATCAGCGTGGCGTGGAGCCCGTCCACGGCATCGTCCTGGGAATCCAGGAGCAGGGCCTTGTTCACGTCGCGGTCGCCGAACAGGTCGGTGAGCTGACGGGACATCGCGATATCGCGCTCGGCGAGCTCCCGGATGAGGGGGACGACCTGCTCCGGGACCACGGCTTCGGGGTGGCGGCGACGGGCCACGCGGGCGATGTGGCCGGCGAGGGCGGCCATCCGTGTGAAGTGCTCGACGATATAGATCCCCGAGACGACCTGACGGAGATCCCGCGCGACCGGCGCCTCCAGGAGGAGCAGCTCGAACGCGTGCTGTTCGCTGACCTCGCGGAGCTCTTCGAGCTGGGTGGCGCCGTCGATGACCTCGGTCGCCGCCACCTCGTCGCGCTCCAGGAGCGCCACGGTCGCGCGTTCGAGGAGCGTGGTGTTGGTCTCGCAATAGCGGACAAGCTGGTCGGAGAACTCGTCGAGCTTGGAACGGAAGACAGTACGCATGCCTCCGACCGTAGTTATCACGGCGGCCCCGGGCAGCGCCGTTCTCCCAGTGTTCACCCACCTGACCCGCAAACGGGGGCGATCGGGCGCGCTAGTAGACAGAACGGTCTGTCCCTGCCTACCCTGGCCGACACGAGAAGTCCCCGGAAAGGACACGACATGACCCTCTTCCTGTACGAGACCACCCCGTCCCAGGAGCAGCAGGCCGATCCCTCTGCGCTTATCGACGCCATCGCCGCCACGCTGACCGAGGCGGGCGTCGAGGTCATCGAGACCCAGATCACCAAGGGTGCCGCCCGGATCTTCACCATCGTGGAGTTGGCCGACGGCCCGGGCGGCGCCTGCGCCACCGAGGCCCCCGCACTGGACGCCGCGAAGCTCGGCGTCGCCGAGGTCACGGAGCCCGCCCAGGTCCGCCTCGTGGGCACCGACCTCGAGACCATCAAGGCCGCCCGCCCCGAGGCCGGCTACCTGGTCGAGTGGGACATCCCGGCCGAGATCGACATGGACACCTACCTCACCCGCAAGAAGGAGAAGTCCCCGAAGTACGCCGAAATCCCCGAGGTCTCATTCCTGCGCACCTACGTCCGTGAGGACACGGACAAGTGCCTGTGCTTCTACAACGCCCCCGACACCGACGCGGTCGTCCGGGCGCGTGAGATCGTGTCCACCCCGATTTCGCGTCTACACGAGCTGGCATGAGCGCACCCACGGCCAGCACTCTCACCCCGGATCTCGGCGCCCCGCGGGCGCGTCTGATCGCCGGCGATCTGGGTTCCGTCGACGCGACGGAGCTCCTCGCGGTGATCGACTCGATCGCCGCGCGGGCCTCCGCCCTGGACCGCGCTGACGCGGACCTGCGGGAGGACATCGCCGCACTCGCCGGTCTCGGACTCTTCGACGTCGACCGCACGCCGGTCCCCGTCGCCGCGACGCTCATCGAAGCCGTGGCGACGGAGAGTCTGGCCGTGGCGTTCGGCGCCTGGGCGCAGCGGATGACCGCGGCCTACCTCCGACATGCCGCTGACCGATCCGAGGCCGCTCAACAGAGCTACCGGGCGGTCGCCGACGGCGTCCGGCCGGGGGTGACCGGCATGGCCGCCGCGCAGCGGCAGGTCGTCGGACTCGGCAACGTGCCCATCACCGCCACCCCGGTCGACGGTGGCTACCGGATCGACGGACCGATCGCGTGGGCGTCCAACGTGTACCCGGACAGCACCATCGTGCTGGCGGCCAACACCGAGGACGGCCGCAGCCTCGTCCTGACCTTCGGGGCCTCGACCCCCGGCGTCGAGATCCGTACGGCTCCCGACCTGCTCGCGCTCAACGCGACGGCCTCCACGATGATCGGACTCGACGGCGTCGTGGTGCCCGATCAGCAGGTGTTGGGCGAGGACCTCGGCGACTTCCTGTCTGGCGTACGACCGCAGTTCCTCGTCCTCCAGGCGGCCTTCTGTTCCGGCGTGGGCGCCCGCTCGCTCACCGAGGCCGAGGGGCGGCTCGAGGGACTCGGGGCCTTCTACTCGGACGAGCACGAAGCGCTGGCGGGCCGGCACGAGCACATGCACTCCGAGCTCCACCGCCTCGCGGCCGCGCAGCACAGGGCGTCGCTCACCGACCTGTTGCTGCTGCGTCTGGATGGCGCGGAGATCGCACCCGCCGCGACCCGGCTCGAGGCGATCCTCTGCGGCGGGATGGGCTACGCGCAGGGGGCTCCGGCCAACCGCCGTATGCGCGAGGCGGCCTTCCTTCCGGTGCAGTCGCCGTCGCAGTCCCAGCTCCGCTGGGAGCTGGACCGCCTCGGGGTGGTCGCGTGAGTTCAGCGGTCCTCGAGCGACCGGTCGCCGTGAGCGTGACCGGTCTGCAGCACCGGCTCCCCGGCGGGCGGACCCTGTTCGACGACCTCGAGCTCGGGGTCCGCGCCGGTGAGTCGCTGGTGCTGCTCGGGCCCTCCGGCGTCGGCAAATCGACCCTGCTGCGCATGCTGGCCGGCCTCGAGGAGCCGGCGGGCGGTGCCCTGCGGGTGGGCTCGCAGTCCATGGCGGACGGCAACGAGCACTCCTATGCCGTGGTCTTCCAGAAGCCGCTGCTCTACCCGTGGTTGTCGGTACGCGAGAACGTCGCCCTGGGCGCCCGGTTCCGTGCCCTCCGCGGACGGGTGACCTCCGGGCATGTCGACGAGCTGCTCGAGAACTTCGGGATCGCGGAACTGGCTGATTCACGACCGGACCAGATCTCCGGTGGTCAGGCACAGCGCGTCGCCGTCGTCCGGGCCGCGGCGACGCGTCCGGAGATCCTTCTCCTCGACGAGCCGTTCAGCGCGCTCGACCCGGTGACCCGGGCCGACTCCCAACGCTGGCTGGTCGGTGTGACCGCAGACCTCGGCGTCACCACGGTCATGGTGACCCACGACGTGGACGAGGCGTTGGTGGTCGGCTCCCGCATCGCCCTGCTGGGCTCGTCCGGTCGGGTGCAGCGGGAGTGGACCAACACCTCCCACGGCGCCACCGACTCGGACCCGGCGCTGCGTGGGGAGATCCTGGCCGCGTACCGGACGGCCTGACAACGGCGATGAAGAATGATCCGGGGGCGCGCGGCCCCGTACTCGACCGACGCTCGCTGCTGCGTACCGGCGGCGCACTCGCGGTGGGGGCCGGAGCCCTCGGCGGCGCGGCGACGTTGGGCAACCTCGTCTCCGCGGCGACCGCCCCGCGCGGGGTCGCGACAGAAGAGCTGCGGATCGGCTACCTGCCGATCACCGACGCCGCGCCACTACTCGTCGCACACGGGGACGGATACTTCGAGCAGCAGAAGCTCATCGTCGGGCGACCGGTGCTCTTCCGCTCCTGGTCGTCGCTCATGGAGGCCTTCCTCACCAAGCAGGTGGATCTGATCCATCTGCTCATGCCGTCGGCGGTGCAGCTGCGCTACGTCCTCGGCGCCGACGTGAAGATGGTGAGCTGGAACCACACCGGCGGCGGCGCGATCACCGTCGCGCCGCATATCAACGATGTCTCGGAGCTCGCCGGCACGCAGGTCGCGATCCCGGGCTGGTGGTCGATCCACAACATGCTCCTGCAGCGGGTGCTGCGGGCGAATGGCCTGACCCCCGTCGCGCGAACGGTTCCGAGCCGTGGGGACGGAACCGTCGAGCTCGTGGTGATGGGGCCCGCCGACATGATCCCGGCGTTGGCCACCGGGTCGATCTCGGCGTTCACCGTGGCGGACCCGTTCAACGCCGGCGCGGTCGCCAGGGGAGTCGGCTCCCTGCACATGCTCCTGGATGAGGTGTGGCGCGATCACGCCTGTTGCGTGACGGTCGTGCACGAGGATCTCATCGACAACCGCCCGGACACGGTCCAGGCGTTGGTCGACTCGGCGGTCGCCGCGCAATTGGGGATCCGGGCCGATCGCTCGGCCGCCGCCGCGATCCTGTCCGGTAAGGGGTACCTCCCGCAGCCCCCGGCGGCCGTGGAGGTCGCCATGGCCGGGACGGTCGCCGATCCCGCGGGAGGCCCCGACAGGCCCCGGATCGACTTCCACCCGTACCCGTTCCCGAGCTTCACCGAGGAGCTGGTCCGCCAGATGCGCCAGACGGTCGTCGACGGCGAGACCCGATTCCTGGACGGCCTCGACCCGGCGAGGGTTCACCGCGAACTCGTCGACGACAGGTTCGTCCGCGCCTCGATCGAACGACACGGCGGACCGGCCGCCCTCGGACTCCCCACCTCGCTCACCCGACACGAACGGTTGCTCTCATGACCCGCACGCACACGACCTCCCACCCGGGCGGGGGCCCGGACACGGATGGGCTCGCGGCGTCGAGCCCCCGCGAGGCACGCCGCCGTCGCGGCGATCGCTCCAAGGGTGGTCCCACGACGGCCGGCTCGGCCCTCGCTGCGCGGTGGGGGGCGGGACTCCTGGGCCTGGTGCTGGGGCTCGGCGTGTGGGCGCTGCTCACCTCCGGGCTGGTCACCGACGACCCGGTGATCAGCGGCATGTCACCCGCCCGCACCTGGTTCGGCCTCGGCGATCTGCTCGATCGAGGGGTGCTGCTCTCCGACGCCTCGGTCAGCCTCTACCGGCTCGTCGCCGGCCTCGCGGCGGCAGCACTCCTCGGCGTCCCGCTCGGACTGTGGTTGGGGCTTCGGCGCCGCGCGGAGGCGGTCGCGGGCCCGCTCGTGCAGTTCCTCCGCATGATCTCGCCACTGTCATGGGCACCGGTCGCCATCGCGGTGTTCGGCATCGGGAACGAGCCGGTGATCTTCCTCGTCGCCGCCGCCGCGATCTGGCCGATCATGCTCTCGACCTCCGCCGGCGTCCAGGCCATGGACCCCGGATACCTCGACGTGGCCCGGACGATGGGAGCGAGTGGCTGGGAGCGGCTCACCCGCGTCGTGATCCCCGCGGTTCGGCCGTCGATCCTCGGCGGCATCCGACTGGCACTGGGTACCGCCTGGATCGTCCTGGTGCCGGCGGAGATGCTGGGCGTGCGTTCGGGACTGGGTTACCAGATCCTCAATGCCCGTGACCAGCTGGCGTACGACCAGGTGATGGCGGTGATCCTCGTGATCGGCGTCCTCGGCTTCGCGCTCGACTCCCTGTCCCGGCTGCTACTGCGCGGCGGCACCGCGCGCTAGCGCCATCAGCGCGGCCCGGCCGGGGCGCGCTGGATGCGACCCGGCGGTGACGGTCAGGATCGGCGCATCTCGGAGCGCAGATGGTGCGTCATCGGTTGCCCGACGGCGGCCATGGCGAACGTGGTGGTGACCGCGTCGCCGACGAACTCGTAGCGCCGCCGGGTCGAGGTCACCTGTTTGGCGGTGGCGCTGTTGAGCAGGCTCGCGGCGAACTCGAGGACCACGGAGCCCGCTTCGGCATGCACGGTGCCCTCACAGAGTTCGGCCTGCCCGGTGGGTTGGGCGATCACGAACTCGGCGGTCCCGTCTCCGGGGATCCGCAGAAACCCTGTTTCGGTGTGCATCGGGTTCCCTGCGGGGCCCCGGGTCTTCTGGACGTAGTGCAGGAACGGCTTGCCGACGTCGGTGAAGGTGATCTCCTCGGTATAGGAGAAGTCGTCGATCGTCGGGTAGGAGCCCGCCCCCTGTCCTGTCCAGGTTCCGAGGATCATGCGCACGGGGGCCAGGTTGGGGGCGAGGGACGCGGGGGAGTTCATGCCTTCAGAGGGTAGGCCACCCCGGCGCCGCCCATTTAGGGCGGCGGTGTCACCTGTCCCAGACCGGCTCAGCGCCCTCGTCCAGCCGCAACCCTTCGCTGGGGGTGTGCGTGTTGATCCGGCCGGAGTGCATGAGGTGGCCGACGGGCAACTCGTGCACCGTCGAGACCACGTCGGCGACGATCCGCCGGTGGCACCGCCACCACACGGATTCGGAACACATCACGACGGTGCGTCGCGTGCGGGCGTCGGCCACCACCCGGTCGAGGGCGGACCGGAACGCCGGGTCGCGGGTCCACGCGCTGTAGGCGCGGAACGCCTCGACCCGCCACCATGTGTCCGGGGAGGCCCGGCGCTGGGCGGCGGTGAGGGTCCGCCGACCGCCGAGATCCTCCTCCCACCGGTAGTCGATCCCGGCGTCTGCGGTGATCTTCGGGACCGCGCCTCTGGCCGCCGCGGAGTTGGCACGGCTCCCGGGGAAGCGCCGGATGTCCACCAGCAGCTCGATTCCGGCGCCGGTGAGGAGCGCGGCGAGCTCGTCGTGCTCGAGGCGCCCGTGTCCGACGGTGAGCAACATCAGGCGGCGGGGTCCGGCTCGCCGCCCCGGCGCGGGACGAGATGGGTGACGGCGACGATCACGGCGCCCACGATCAGGCCGAAGACCGCCGAGCACACGGTGCTGACGAGCCAGCTCAGGAATGCCCCGACCCCGGCGATCCCGGCGGCGGGATCCGCCAGGACGTGAACCAGGTGGTAGGGGCCGGTGACCCCGAGCTCGTCGAGGCCCACGAGGAGGATGTGCCCGCCGACCCAGAGCATGGCGAGCATGCCCACGAACCCGATCACGTTGAGGATGGTGGGCATGGACCTGACGAGGCCGTGGCCGAACTTCTGCACACCGGGGGAGTCCTTGCCCGCGAGATGCAGCCCGAGGTCGTCCATCTTCACGATCACGGCGACCACACCGTAGACGAGGGCAGTGATAGCCAGGCCCACCACGACAAGGATGACCGCCCGCGACCAGAACGCCTCGCCGGCGATCTCGTTGAGGGCGATCACCATGATCTCGGCGCTGAGGATGAAGTCGGTGGTCACCGCGCTGCGGATCAGCTTCTTCTCCGCATCGGGCCCCCTCTCGACCACCGGGGTCTCATCCTGATGGTGGCCGGAGACGCGCTCCCACACCTTCTCCGCGCCCTCGAAGCTCAGGTAGAGACCGCCGAGCATGAGGATCGGGGTAAGCAGCCACGGAACGAACTGGCTGAGCAACAGCGCGAAGACGATGATGACCGCCTTGTTGCCCAACGACCCGGTCGCGATGCGGCGGATGATCGGCAGCTCCCGCGACGGCTCGACGCCCCGGACGTACTGCGGGGTCACCGCGGTGTCGTCCACCACGACGCCGGCCGCCTTGACCGATGCGCGGCCGGCGGCGGCCGCGACATCGTCGACACTGGCCGCGGCCATGCGGGCGAGTACCGCGACGTCGTCGAGCAGTGCTGCGAGTCCTCCGGCCATCATGTCCTCACTGATCTGGGCGGGGCCACCCCGCTGTGGTGCCCGGCCTGTGAAAAACAGGCGGACCGTCACAGGGTATCGCCGCGATGCGACATCCGCTGCCGGCCACTGTGCGACGCGGCGGATGACCGACGTCAGTCGTCGACCGCGTCCAGTACCCATCGCAGGGTGGAGACCCCTGTCCGGCCGAGTGCCACGCCCAGGCGGTGCGACCCCCGCGGGCCGTCCGGCAGCTCGAGCATCCGTCGGGCCCACTGCGGCAACGCGGCCACCGCGCCGTGGCGCAGCAGGGTGTACACCGGCTTGTCGGTCCATCCGACGGGCGGTTCGTCGAGGATGAAGTGCCGGGCATCCAGCGCGGCGGGGGAGGACTCGAGCTCGGGGAGATATCCCGACAGCGCCCGGTCGAGTTCGTGTGCGGTGGTCGGGACGTCGCGGGCGCCCAGCATCAGCCCGGTCCGTGCGGACTGGCGGACGTAGTCGTCCCGCAGCCCGGGGGTGAGCCGTTCCCGCCCGTACAGGCGGTGGCATTCGAGGAAGCTCCAGATCTCGGCCACGTGCACCCACCGCAGCAGGTGCGGGTCCCGTGCGTCATACGGTCGCCCGCGGTGGTCGACGCCCACCACCGAGCGGTGCACCCCGTTGATGGTGCGGATGAGGTCGGAGGCGTCGGCGATCGTGCCGAACGTCGTGGTGGCGATGAAGCCGGACGTCCGCTGCAGTCGCCCCCACGGATCCCCCCGGTAGTCGCTGTGATCGGCCACTCCGGCCATCGCCAGTGGATGCAGCGACTAGAGCAGGAGCGCGGTCAGGCCCGCCGCGAACATGGACGCGTCGCCGTTGACCCGGCAGATCGCGTCCCCGGGGTCGTTCCATCTCGCACCCTCGGAGTGCCAGATGCGCTGCCGACCGGCCGCCGCGTCGTCGCCCGCGATCCGCGACCGCACCACGAGACCCACCTGTCGCCGGGCACCGGTCAGCGCGCCGCTCAGCGCACGCGACGCGGTCGTCGTCACCGTCGTCATATCTGGAATCCCGTCTCACCGAAGGACGTCGTGTGGGTCACGATACCCGCGGTATGGACGTCGGGAGCGGTATGGTCGCGCTGATGAGCTCGCCGCACCCGCTCCCGTCCCGCCGCCTCCGCCTCCGGGGGGTGGCCGGGGTCGTCGGGGTCCTCGGCGCGTTGGCGGCGATCAACCTCACCGCGAACCTCGCCGATCTCGCCCACCGCGAGTGGGTCATCCCGATCTCGGTCCTCGCGCTCGTGGCAGTGGTCAAGGCGCGCGGGATGCACTGGTCGGAGCTCGGTCTGTCTCTTCGGCACATGCCCCGCGGGCTGGCGTACGGCGTCGCGGCGACCGCCGCCGTCGCCGCGGTGGTCACGGCGGGCTGTCTCATCCCCGCGACGAGCCCGTTCTTCCTGTCGGAGCGCTACTCGGACCTGCGGATGGCGGTATTCTCCGCGCTCGTGCTCATCCCGCTCATGACCGTCCTGCCGGAGGAGTTCGCGTTCCGCGGCGTGCTGCAGGGAGCGCTCGAGCGCACGTTCGGCACCAAGGGTGTCTTCGTGGTGGGGTCGATCGCGTTCGGCCTGTGGCACGTCACCACGTCGCTGGGGCTGACCTCGGGCAACGCCGGCCTGTCAGGACTGTTGGGCACCGGCCTGGGCGGTCAGCTCGCGGGAATCGCCCTGGCCGTGGTCGCGACCTCGGTCGCAGGTGCCGGCTTCATCTGGTTCCGCCGTCGCAGTCGGAGCCTGCTGGCCCCCATCGGCCTGCACTGGGCGTTCAACGCCGTCGGTGCGCTCGCTGCCGCGCTCACGTGGCGCGCAGTGGCCGGCTGATCATCGCGCGCACCGCCAGCAGGACGAGCGCGGCGCTGACTCCCATCACGAGGAGCATGGGGATCGCCGAGTGCGGTCCGGCGAGGCCGGTGAGCGGCGAGACGATCGCGGCGAGGAGGAACTGGGCGGCGCCGAGCAGCGCCGATCCGGTGCCCGAGCGCCCGACGGTGGCCTGCATGGACAGGGCCGCGGCGTTGGGGAGGACGGCCCCGATCGACAGGGTGAGCAGGATGAACCCCGCAGTGACCGGTACCAGCCCCAGGGTGCCGGCGGGGGAGAGGGCCACGACGACGACGAGGTAGACGATCGCCGTGACCATTCCGGCCACGCCGGTGTACAGGATCTTCTCGGCGGCGAACCGACCGGCCAGTCGCGCACTGGCGATGTTCGACACGAGGATGCCCAGGGAGTTGACGGTGAACGCCACCGAGTACGCACTGGGAGACAGGCCTGCCATGTCCTGATAGATGAACGGGCTGGCCGAGATGTAGGCGAACAGCACGCCGAAGGTGAACACGAAGGTCGACACCCGGGCGAGGAAAGGGCCGAACGTGGCCACCTCGCGCATGTCGGCCAGAGTCGACCTGAGGTCACCGGCCCGGCGGTCCTCGACGCTCAGCGACTCCGGGATGGCGGCGATCACGCCGACGAGCGTGATGGCGGACAGCCCGGCGAGCAACCAGAACACCCCGCGCCAGCCGCCGAAGGGGACCACGGCCCCGCCGAACAGCGGCGCGATCACCGGCGCCACCGACTGGATGGCCATGAGCGTGGCGAAGGCCTTGGTCACCCCCGGCCCGCGGCCCACGTCCACCACGATGGCCTTGCCCAGCACGATGCCGGCGGCGCCGAAGAAGCCCTGGGCGACCCGGGCGAGAACCAGGACCCAGATCGACGGGGCGAGCGCGCACGCCACCGCTGCGAGGAGGGTGCCGACGGATCCCGCGATGAGTAGCCCGCGGCGACCCAGCCGGTCCGACAGCGGGCCGATCACCAGCTGACCCACGGCCAGCGCCACCATGAATGCGGTGAGCGTGAGCTGCGCAGTGGAGGCCGTGACGTCGAACTCCTCGACGATCAGCGGTAGCGCCGGCAGATAGGTGTCGGTCGCAAACGGCCCGATCGCGCCGGCGAGGGCCAGGGCGACGAGCATCGTTCCGGGCAGCGTGCGCGTGGCAGTGGGTTCTGCGGAGCGGTCGGGCCGGGCGGGGTCGGGCGAGGGGGTCGAGGTCACGAGGGGGCACGTTACCGCCGTGGCACCCCATCCGGGACGCCGCGCCAACCCGGCCCCACCCCCGGCCGGGCGCGTGTCCCCGGACAGGCGACTGTGCGGCGGATCAGTTCAGTTCAACCTCGGCGACGCCGTCGAGATAGGTGATCACGCCGCCGTCGAACGTGGAGATCCAGCCGCCATCGGTCGTGGCCTCATCCGCTGTCGGGAAGCCGAGCTCACCGCCGGGGCCGCCGGCCTCGAGGTAGGCGGTGAGGATCTCGCCCTGGACCAGGAAGGCCCTGCCCGAGGGCGTCTGGACGAGCGCGCCCCGTTCGAACCCGGTGATCGATCCGCCGTCGACATCCTCGGCGGGGCCGGTGGCGCCACCGAGTTCGCCCTCGACGCCGCCGAGCTCCGCCCAGCGCTCGGCGACAGCGCCCGGGACGCGTACCTCGTCCCCGGCAGGTCCGGGCACTGTGGCCGAACCGCCCGGCGGCGTTGTCGTCGTCGTACTCATCGCCGCCGTCTCCGACGCGGCGGTGTCACCTGATCCCCCATCGCCACCCGCACAGGCGCTGAGGCCCGCACCGGCGACCGCGGCGAGGGAGAGGGCGGCGAGGACGCGCGTGATCCTGTCCATACCCGCCGATCTTAGTCGCCCGGCCCCCACCGGGTCTGTGGCCGGATCGCAACCGGTACCCCCTTCCCGGCGTCGACCCCGCGGAGCAGACTGGGGGTGTCGGAGCGCCGCCGGGTCCGCGCGGCGGCCGGGGAGGAGAAGACCCCGATGGCCGAGATGACGACATGCCTCTGGTTCGACGGCACGGCACGCGAGGCGGCCGAATTCTACTGCTCCGTGTTCCCCCGCTCGCGGGTGACGTTCGTGGACACCAGCCCCGTCGACACGCCGGGGCAGAAGGCCGGGGAGGTGGCGCTCGTCGAGTTCGAGTTGGACGGCCGGCCGTTTATCGGACTCGACGGCGGGCCGGGGGTCGAGTACACCAACGCGATGTAGCTCGAGATCCGGTGCACCGACCAGTCCGAGATCGATCACTACTGGAACGGCCTGCTGGCCGGCGGTGGGCGGGCACTCCAGTGTGGATGGCTGATCGACCGCTACGGGGTGCGCTGGCAGGTCGTCCCGGTGTTCCTCTATGACGTGTGGCGCTCGGGCGACGGTGAGGCCGCGCGCCGCGCGTTCGCCACCATGATGGACATGGTCAAGCTGGACCTCGAGCCCCTGGAGGCCGCCGCCCGGGCAGGCTGAACCGCCTCCCCGGGCGCTGCCGGTCCTACAGGCCGGGGCGCTTGCCGATCGTCAGCGTGACCTCGCCGGTGTGGGCGAAGAAATCCTCGCCCTTGTCGTCCACGACGATGAACGCGGGGAAGTCCTCCACGTCGATCTTCCACACCGCCTCCATGCCGAGCTCCTCGTACTCGATGACCTCGACGTGCTTGATGCAGTCCTGCGCCAGGCGGGCCGCCGGGCCACCGATGGACCCCAGGTAGAAGCCACCGTGGGCCGCACACGCGTCCGTGACCTGCTTGGAGCGGTTGCCCTTGGCCAGCATGACCATGGAGCCGCCGGCGGCCTGGAACTGCTCGACGTAGGAGTCCATGCGGCCGGCCGTGGTGGGGCCGAAGGAGCCCGACGGCATGCCCTCGGGGGTCTTGGCCGGGCCGGCGTAGTACACCGGGTGGTCCTTGAGGTACTGCGGCATCTCCTCGCCGGCGTCGAGGCGCTCCTTGATCTTGGAGTGCGCGATGTCGCGGGCCACGACCAGCGGGCCGGTCAGCGACAGGCGGGTCTTGACCGGGTGCCTGCTCAGCTCGGCGAGGATCTCCGGCATCGGCTTGTTCAGGTCGATCCGCACCGCGGCGCCCTTGCCAGTGCCCGAGATGCCGTCGGTGGCGGCATCCAGCTCGGCGTCGGTCGTGGCGGGCAGGTACTGGCCCGGGTTGAACTCGAGCTGCTCCAGGAACACGCCCTCGGGGGTGATCTTGGCCTTGGCCTGACGGTCGGCGGAGCAAGACACGGCGATCGCGACGGGCAGCGAGGCTCCGTGCCGGGGCAGTCGGACCACGCGCACGTCGTGGCAGAAGTACTTGCCGCCGAACTGGGCGCCGATGCCGATCTTCTGCGTGAGTTCGAAGACCTTCTCCTCGAGCTCGAGATCGCGGAAGCCGCGGCCCGTCATGGCGCCGGAGGTGGGCAGTTCGTCCAGGTAGTGGGCCGAAGCGAGCTTAGCGGTCTTGACCGTGTACTCGGCCGAGGTGCCGCCCACGACGATCGCGAGGTGGTAGGGCGGGCAGGCAGCGGTGCCGATCGAGCGGATCTTCTCCTCGATGAACTGCATCATCCGCTCGGGGTTCAGGATCGCCTTGGTCTCCTGGTAGAGGAACGACTTGTTGGCGGA
The DNA here is from genome assembly GCF_053645265.1 of Dietzia sp. NPDC055343. Lineage (NCBI taxonomy): Bacteria > Bacillati > Actinomycetota > Actinomycetes > Mycobacteriales > Dietziaceae > Dietzia > Dietzia sp. NPDC055343. Next base: position 142,296 of record NZ_JBSHMJ010000002.1, read on the forward strand.
CCCGCCGCCCTTGGCCATGAACAGGAACTTGTAGGAGTTCTCGTGGCCGGGAGTGGTGTCGGCGCCGATCTCGATCTGGGCCGGCAGGTTGTGGCCGGTGTTCTTCTCGTCCCACATCGTCAGCGGGGCGTTCTGCGAGTACCGGAGATTGAGGCGGGTGAACGCGTCGTAGACGCCGCGCGAGACGGTCTCCTCGTCGGGACCCTGGGTGAGTACGCGCTGGCCGCGCTCGCCCTTGACGATCGCCGTGCCGGTGTCCTGACACATGGGTAGGACGCCACCGGCGGCGATGTTCGCGTTCTTGAGCAGATCCAGGGCGACGAACTTGTCGTTGTCACTGGCCTCCGGGTCCTCGAGGATGCTCGCGACCTGCTGCAGGTGGTCACTACGGAGGTAGTGGGAGATGTCGTGCATCGCCGTCTCGGTGAGCAGACGGATGGCCTCGGGCTCCACACGCAGGAACGTCGTCCCGTCCGGACCCTCCACGGTGGATACGCCCTCGGTGGTCAGGAGGCGGTACTCCGTGGTGTCCTCCCCGATCGGGAGGAGGTCCTCATAGACGAACTCGGCCATTGACGCTCCTGGATTCTCGAACGGGTAAAACCACCGTTCAGGATAAGCGTCAGCGGGCGCAGGTCAGAATCGGGTGTGGATGAGGGGCACGAAGGTGTAGCCGCCGTGTTCGGTGATCTCGATCCGGCCCCCGACGCGGCGTACCCGGTGCATGACCTCGTTCCACGGCGCCACCATGATGCCGCCGTCGGCCAGCTGGTCCATCAGCTGAGCGGGTGCGTCCTCCGCCATCGCCGAGACGAGGATGCGGTCGAACGGCGCCAGCTCCGGGAGGCCGAGTGCGTCAGACGAGGCCCGGTGCACGGAGACCCACGGCTGGTCGATCGCCTCGCGGGAGCGCTCGACCAATTCGGGGATGCGCTCCACCGCGAAGATGCGGGAGTCGGCCCCGCCGAGTTCGCCGAGGATCGCCGCCGTCCACCCGCTTCCGGAGCCCACGTCCAGGGCGCGCATCCCGGGGAACGGCTCGAGGAGGTCGAGCATCGCGGCCACCGTCGACGGCTGGGAGTTGGTCTGGCCGTACCCGATGGGCAGCGGACGGTCACTGTCGTGGAACTCGGCGACCTCGGACGGCAGGAAGCGGCGACGATCCTGGGCGCTCATGGCCTCCGCGATCGATTCCTGCTGCATTGCTCGGCACTCCCTCCCGACATCGGTCCCTGTGATGAGCCAGTCGGCGGTCGCGCGCCCGACTCAGTTCTCGCCCAGGACGCGTGTCTCCCCTTCAGGGTCGAGGTCATCTATCGGGTCGTGGCGCTCCGCATCCGGCTCGGCGTCGGCCGTCCCGGCTTTCTCGTCGACGTCAGGTCGTTCGGCTGCAAGTTTGTCGTCGAGGTCGTGGTGCTCCTCGGCAGGGATCCACGTCTCGGGGGCCTCAACGGTGAGGTCCTCGCCGTCAGTGGTGATGACGTCGGCGTCGAGCCCCTCGCTGCCGTCGAGGGTGTTCTCGTCATGGTCGCCGACCGTGTCCGGGTCGTAGTCGCGTTCGCGGTCGTCCTCATGCTCGGTGTCCATGCTCGTGAGTCTGGGGCAGTCCGCGTCTGTTCGCATCCGCTCGAGGAAAGCTCAGGCGTGTTCCGCCCCACAAACGTCCTGGTAGTCAGGTTAGGCAAGCCTGAATTTTGCCCCACGGCGAGCCATGTGGTTAAGGTGAGCCTAACCTTCCGCCAATGTCTGGAGCGAAATGAAGCTAATCCCCAAGATCGTCGCCGCCGCCGCCGCGCTCGCGTTGACCGGCGGTGCACTGACCGCCTGCGGTTCCTCGGACGCGCAGTCCGACGGCGCCGAGAGTGAGGGGCCGAGTCGCGTCGTGCTCACCAGCCATGCTGCGGCAAACACTCTCGACGAGCTCGATCTTGAGGACAACGTCATCGGTCTGACCAAGACCGGCGTGTTCCCGGATGCGCTCTCGACCTACTCAGGCGATGAGTTCACGGATGTCGGCAGCCTCAAGGAGCCGAAGATGGACGTCATCGCCGAGCTCGGGCCCGATCTCATCCTCTACGGGAACCGCACCCTTGCGATGGAGCCCGAGTTCGCCAAGATCTCCGACCAGGTCGTGGCCGGCGACCCCGACACCTCGGACACGATTGCCTCCAACCGCGCCAAGGTCGAGGAGATCGCCGGGCTGTTCGGCGCGGAGGACGCCGCCTCCGACAAACTCGCCGAGATCGACGACCAGGTCGCCGCGACCCGTGGCAAGGCCGAGAACGCCGGCACCGCGCTGGTCCTCATGACCTCCGGCGGCAAGGTCACCGGATACGGCCCGGGCTCGCGCTTCGACCTCATCTACAACGAGCTGGGCATGGAGCCCGTCGCCGGCAACCTCGAGACCGAGGGTAGCCACGGCGCCCCGCTCAGCTGGGAGCAGATCGCCGAGCTGAACCCCGACCACGTCTTCGTCATCGATCGTGACGCCGCCATCGGCTCGGAGGGCGAGGCCGCCACCGCGCTGCTCGACAACGCCGTCTTCAACCGCACCGCGGCTGCTACCAACGGCAACGTCCACATCCTCGACGGCCAGAACTGGTACCTCGTGGGCGGTGGCCTGGGCGTGCTCAACTCGATGATCCTCGAGATCGACAACGCCGTCTCCTGACGGCCGGAGAACACGCCCAAATGACAACGACCGCGCGTGAGAGCCGGTCACAGCGATTCTCGCTGTGGCCGGCCTTCGGCGTCCTCGCGCTCGTCATCTCGCTCGTCGCGAGTGTGTTCGTCGGCGCCGCGAACATCACCGTCTGGGACGTACTCACGGGCGGTCTCACCGAAGCGCACGCCGTCTACCTGGTGGAGGCCCGCCTTCCTCGAACGGCGGCCGCAGCACTGGCCGGGGCCTCGTTGGCCATCGCAGGTCTGCTCATGCAGTTGCTCACCCGGAATCGATTCGTGGAGCCGTCGACGGCCGGCACCGTCGAATCCGCGGGGCTCGGGCTGGTGCTGGTCGCCATTCTCGCCCCCGGGGCGCCGATCGTCGTCAAGATGCTCGCCGCGATGCTCTTCGCGCTGGGCGGCACCGCTCTGTTCCTCGCAGCGATCCGTCGGGTCCCGACGTCGGACACGTTTGTCGTGCCGCTGATCGGGATCATGCTCGGCTCGGTGATCGGCGCGGTCGCGGCGTTCCTCGCGATGACCCGTGACCTGCTGCAGATGCTCAACTCCTGGATGTTGGCCGACTTCTCCGCCGTGCTCGCCGGGCGGTACGAGTTGCTCTGGCTCGTCGCCGGGCTGGGCGTGATCGCCTACATCGCCGCCGACCGGTTCACCGTTGCCGGCCTCGGCGAAGACGTCTCGACCGGACTCGGGCTGAATCACCGTACGGTCGTCGCGTTGGGGATGGCCATCGTCGCCGCGGTCGCCGCTGTCGTCGTGGTGACCGTCGGTGCGCTCCCGCTGCTGGGGCTCGTCGTCCCGAACGTCGTGTCCCGTCTCGTGGGTGACGACGCCCGGCGCGGTCTGCCTCTGGTCGCGATGCTCGGTGCAGTCACTGTTCTCGTCTGCGACATCGTCGGCCGGTCTCTCCCGGGGCTGTTCACGGACGGCGCTCCCGGTGCGGGCGAGATCCCCGTCGGGACCATCGTCGGAGTCCTGGGCGGGGCGGTCTTCCTGGCGATGATGCTCAAGGGGGTGCGCAATGGCTGACTCCGCAACTCTCGTCGCCCCGCCCGAGGGCCGGGCCCCTGTGCGTACACGGGCGGAGTCCGATCGCCGTCGACGCTGGGCCGTCGTTGTCGTGTGCGCAATGCTGGCGGCCGCGTCCCTGACGGCGCTGGTCCTCGTCGGTCTACCGGATACGGTCGGCTCCAAGGCCTGGAGCTACTCGCTCGACCGACTGTCACGCCATGCCGTGGCGATCGTCCTCGTCTCGGTCGCCGTCGGCGTGTCCACCGTGCTGTTCCAGACCGTCACGGGAAATCGGATCCTCACCCCGGCATTGATGGGCTTCGACTCGCTGTATCTGCTCATCCAGACGCTGCTGGTGTTCTTCATGGTGCCGCGCGATGCCGCGATCATCGGCGGCCTCACCAGCGGCGGACTGTCCGGCTTCCTGTCGCAGACAGCGATCATGGTCATCGCCTCGACCTCGCTGTACCTCTGGCTGCTCGGTGGCCGCAGGACCGACATCCACCTGCTGCTTCTCGTCGGGGTGGTGTTCGGGGTCTTCTTCCGCTCGGTCTCGTCGTTCTTCCAGCGGCTGCTGGATCCGGCCGCCTACCTGCAGGTGCAGGACGCTATGTTCGCCAGCTTCCGCGGCGTCCAGGTGGATGTGTTGATCGCCTGTGCCGCGATCGTCGTCGCCGGCCTCGCGGTGGTGATGATGCTCGGTCGTCGCCTCGACGTCATGCTTCTCGGCCGGGACCCCGCGGTTGCGCTGGGCGTCAACCACCGCCGGGTCACGGTCATCGTGCTGGTTGTGGTGTCGTTCCTCGTCTCGGCATCGACGGCACTGATCGGCCCGGTGATGTTTTTCGGACTCATCGTGGCGAACGCGGCCTACGCCCTGCTGGGTACGACCCTGCACCGTTTCACCCTCCCCGTGGCCTGCTTGCTGGGCGTGATCGCGCTGGCCGGCGGCGAGCTGGTACTCGGCGTCCTCGGCGTGGAGTCCGCGCTGAGCATCATTATCGAGTTCGTCGGTGGATTGCTGTTCCTGTTCCTGCTCCTGACCAACCGCGCTCGCTGAAAGTGAGGCACATCATGTCCCTTCTCCCGTTCCGACGCCGCGACGACCGTTCCGGTGGCCAGTGGGTACAGGGCTGCGGCATCGAGACGCAGTCGGTCTGTTCGTCGTACGGCGACACGCAGGTCCTCCACGACGTGACGGCGTGTTTCGCCCAGGGTGGGGTCACCTCGCTCATCGGACCGAACGGGGCCGGCAAGTCGACCCTGCTCGGCGTGATGAGTCGCCTGCAGACCGCGGACAAAGGCCACGTCCTGGTCGACGGCGTGGACGTCTCGAAGAACGCCGGGCGCGAGCTTGCGCGCCGCCTCGCGGTGTTGCGCCAGGAGAACTCGATGGCCATCCGACTCACGGTGCGTGAGCTCGTCGGGTTCGGCCGCTTTCCGCACAACGGCGGGCGCCCCGCCCCTGACGACATCGAGCACGTGGAGTACGCGCTGTCGGCGATGGAGCTGGAGGAGTTCGCCGACCGCTATCTCGATGAGCTGTCGGGCGGTCAGCGTCAGCGGGCGCACATCGCGATGGTCCTGGCCCAGGACACCGACTACGTGTTGTTGGACGAGCCGCTCAACAATCTGGATCTCCGCCACGCAACGTCGATCATGCGACTGCTTCGTCGGACCGCGGCCGAGCGCGGCAAGACCATCGTGCTGGTCATCCACGACATCAACATCGCGGCCGCCTACTCGGACCGGATCATCGCGATGAAGGAGGGGCGGATCATCGCCGACGGCGCGCCCGCCGACATCATGCGAACCGACGTCCTGGGTGAGGTGTACGACATGGATATGCAGGTCACGCAGGTCGCGGGCCGCTATGTCGCGCTGTATTTTGACGGGGAGGACGAGGCGGCCGCCCCCGATGTGGCCGTGGTCAGCGCCTGACCGGGCGAGCGGGTGCGCGCGACGGTCGTGTGTCGATAGGCTGACGCAACCGACCCGCATCTCACGGGCTGTCCATCCACGGGAGGAGCCCGAGCCCATGGCCCCGTCCTCTGTCGTCACGCTCGTTCTGGCCGGCGGTGCCGGCTCGCGGCTGCGTGCGCTCACCAGGGACCGCGCCAAGCCCGCCGTCCCGTTCGGCGCCGGCTACCACCTGGTGGATTTCGCACTGAGCAATGCGGCGAACTCCGGATTCCGGGACGTCTGGGTGATCCAGCAGTTCCATCCCGTGTCGCTCGGCGCCCACCTGCGCAGCGGCCGCCCGTGGGATCTGGACCGTCTCGACGGGGGACTGCTGGTCCTGCATCCGTCGCAGGGCACCGGCCGCGACGGGTTCCACTCCGGTACGACCGACGCGCTGTGGAAGCAGGTCGAACCGCTGCGCAGGGCGGCGCCCGAGGTGACCGTCGTGGTCAGTGCGGACGCGGTGTACCGCCTGGACTACGACGCGATCGTGCGCGATCACCTGGCGTCGTTCGCGGAGGTCACGATGGTGACCACGCGCGTGGATCCGCGCGATGCCGGTCGGTACGGGGTGGTGGAGGTCGACGACGACGGCGCCGTCACCGCTTACAGTCACAAACCCGAGGACCCGTCCTCCGACCTGGTCTGCGCCGAGATCTTCGTCTTCAACACCGCGGCCCTGATCTCCCGGCTCGAGGCCGCCCATGAGGAGGCTCTCACCGCCGGGGACGGCGATCCCGGGGATCTCGGGGAGAACGTGCTGCCGGCGATGGTCGCCGCCGGGCATGCGCGTCAGTGGCGGCACGACGGTTACTGGCGCGATGTGGGCACGGTCGCGTCGTACTGGGCCGGCCACATGGACCTGTTGGGGGAGCCGCCTGTCCATGAGCTCGACGTTCCGGGATGGCCGCTGCGGACGGCGTCGTCGTTCAGCGGGCCGGCCAGGACGGGGCCACAGGCGGAGGTCACCCGATCGCTCCTGGGGCGCGGAGCGGTGATCCGCGGCACGGTGGAGCACTCCGTGATCGGACCCGGGGCGGTCGTCGAGCACGGCGCGGTGGTCCGCGACAGCGTCATCCTGCCCGGGGCCGTGGTGCGGGCCGGTGCCCGGGTGGAGACCGCGGTGGTCGATTCCGGGGTCGAGGTCCCGGTCGACGCCCGGATCGGTGAGCACCAGGCCGATGCGGACGAGGCGACAGTGCAGGTCGCGCTGCTGTGGCACGCCCAGGACGGTCCGCGTCCGAGTGGGTTCACCGTGCGTGCGGGCGAGATGGACCCACCCGACGACGAGGACCCACGCACCTGAACCGTGGGGGCGACCGCCCCGGGCACCCGGGCAGCTGAACGTGAGGTGACTTCGGGGCGGAAAGGACCGCGCGGCGCTAGGCTCGCGGCCATGCGATTCGGACTGTTTCTTCCCCAGGGCTGGCGGCTCGACCTGGTGGACGTCCCGCCCGCCGGGCACTGGCCCGCTATCTCGGAGCTCGCCGCGCGGGCCGACTCGGGCCCGTGGGAGTCCGTGTGGGTCTATGACCACATGCACACCTCCCCGCTGACCCGGACCGAGGCGACGCACGAGGCGTGGAGCCTGATGTCGGCGCTCGGGGCGGTGACCTCCCGCGTCCGCCTGGGGCAGATGTGCACCTGTATCGGGTACCGGAACCCGGCGATGCTGGCGAAGATCGCGGCGACCGTCGACGTGATCTCGGGCGGCCGCGTCGAGATGGGGGTCGGCGCCGGGTGGTACGAGCACGAATGGCGGGCCTACGGCTTCGGGTTCCCGTCCGGCGGCGAGCGGCTGGCCATGCTCGACGAGGGTGTCCGGATCATGCTCGACGCGTGGTCGGACGGTGTCGCCTCCCTGCACGGCGACCACTACCGGGTGGACGGTGCCATCGTGCAGCCCCGACCCCTGCAGGAGGGCGGCATCCCCCTGTGGATCGCCGGTGGCGGGGAGCGGAAGACCCTGCGGATCGCGGCCCGTCACGCGGACTACACGAATTTCGACGGCACCCCGGACGGGTTCGCCCACAAGTCCGAGGTGCTGCGGGGCCACTGCGCCGACATCGGTCGAGATCCGGCGGAGATCACCCGCACCGCGAACTACAACGTGGCGATCGGCGAGACCGAGCGGGAGGTCGCCGACCGGCTCGCGTTCATCCACGATCGGATGGCCCGCCACGTCGGTGTCGAGGAGGCCGACCGGCAACTGGGCGCCTATCAGGGATTGCCGGCAGTGGGTACCCCCGAGCAGATCATCGAGAATCTGGCCGGGCTCAGGGCGCAGGGGATGGAGTACGGGATCTTCTACTTCCCGGAGATCGCCACCGATACCTCGGGACTCGAGCTGTTCGAACGGGAGGTCATCCCGGCCCTGAGCTGAGTCACCGCCCGTCGATCCGCCTGACCGAGAGCAGACTCCCGATGAGGAATGCCGAGTACGAAGAACTGCCCCCCGAGGCGATCCTCGATCACGTCGCGGCGGGGATGCACATCATCTCGCCGATCCAGAACGGCGCACCGCCCGCCCTGTTGCGCGCCCTGGACGACGGGGCCGACCGGCTGGAGGACGTGACGATCCATCACATGGACCCGTGGGAGTCCCTGCCCTTCATGGAGGGTGCGTACCCGGGGCGGCTCCGGCACGTCGACTACTTCCTGGGGCCCGGGTCGCGGAAGAACTTCCATGACGGTCACTGCGACCTCGTGCCGGTCGACTTCGCCCAGGTTCCCGCGACGATGCGGGAGTTCTCGCCGCCGGGGCTGGCGATCACCACGGTGTCGGAGATCGACGAGCACGGCTACTTCTCGATGGGAACCAACGCCGACTACGTCGCGTCGTTCATCGGTCAGGTTCCGTTCTTCGTCGAGGTCAACGCCAACATGCCCCGCACGTTCGGCCGCAATCACATTCACCTCTCGCAGGTCGTGGGGGTGACGCGTAACGACGCACCGATGATCACCGTCGAGCCGCCGACCCCGGGCGAGGTCGACGACACGATCGCCGCCCTCATCGCCGAGCAGGTCCCCGACGGCGCGTGTCTCCAGCTCGGGGTGGGCAAGCTGCCCAACGCGTTCCTGTCGAAGCTGACCGGACACAAGAACCTCGGCATCCACACCGAGGCGCTGTCCGACGGGGTGATGGACCTCGTCGAGGCCGGGGTGATCGACGGGTCCCGCAAGACCGGGCACCCGTTCAAGCATGTGACGACGTTCGCCGTCGGATCCGGGCGGCTCATGAGCTGGCTGCACGACAACCCGTCCGTCGCGATGCTGCCGGTGGACGTCGTCAACGACCCCCGGGTCATCGGGCAGGAGCGCAATCTGTACTCCGTGAACGCCACCAGCGAGGTCGATCTGTACGGGCAGGCGGCGTCGGAGACGATCGCGGGACACTACTGGTCGGGCGCCGGGGGTCAGGCCGACTTCGCCCGCGGTTGCCGGTTCTCTCCCGGCGGTCGCGGGTTCATCGTCACGCCGTCCCAGACCTCCAAGGGGGTCAGCCGCATCACCCTGTCGCTCACGCCGGGCAGCCCGGTGACCACGCACAAGAACATTATCGAGAACGTGGTCACCGAGTACGGCATCGCCTCGCTGCGGGGCAGATCGGTGGCGGACCGGGCCGCCGCCCTCATCGCCGTCGCGCATCCCGACCACCGCGATCGGCTGAGCCGGGAGGCGCGGGACGCAGGTCTGACCCGCCGGGCTCTCATCTGAGCCGGGCGTTGACGGGCACCGGCCGTCGGTAGTCCGGTAGCGCCCCGCGGCGGTCGGGATTAGGTTCCGGAGGCACTGAAGACCCTGCACGAACAGTGACCCGGAAAAGGAGACCGCCATGGATCCCGTGATCTGGATAGTTATCGCGGTGATCGCGTTGATCATCGTCATCGCGCTCATCGCTCTGGCCGCCCGGAACAACAATCGGAAGAAGCTGACGGAGGCGTCGGAACTTCGTCGCGACGCCCGTCAACGCGAGAAGAGGCTGGATCATCAGGAGGCCGCCGCTCGCGAGCAGGAGCACCGGGCAGGCGCCGCCGAGCAGGAGGCCAGGGCCAAGTCCGCGGAGGCGGACATGCTCCGCGCCGAGGCCGACCACCGCCGTGGGGCCCTCGACGAGCAGAAGAGCGACGTGCGGAGGATGGAGCGCACCGCGGAGAAGCTCGATCCCCGCCACCGGGCTGACGACGAAGCCCGGCTCGGTGACCGACTCCGCGATCGGGGCGCCGGCCCGGGCCACGACCAGGGGCGCCACCGCGTACGGACCGACGGCGCCGACGATCCGCTGGAATCGGGCGCGGGCGCGGGGATCAGTGGACCGGGCGCCGGCCCGGACGGCCGCCGGGCCCCGGGTCCGCTCGATGATGCGCCCGGCCATATCGATCCGGACGCACCTCGACGCTAGGAGGCCGCAGGCTGGTCGGTCGTCTCGTCGGAGGAGGCGGCCGACCCGCTCCAGGCCTGTGTCAGGCCGGTACGGCCCGGCGCGACCGGCCGCCGAACAGTGGCTCGTACAGCGCGCCTGCGATGAGCGCGCCCACGATGGGTGCCAGCCAGAACAGCCAGAGCTGTCCGGGGGCCCCGTCCCCGTTGAAGAACGCCACGGCAGTGGAACGGGCCGGGTTGACGGAGGTGTTGGTGATCGGGATAGAGATGAGGTGGATGAGGGTGAGGGTCAGGCCGATGGCGGCCGGCGCGAACCCGACGGGAGCACGACGGTCTGTTGCGCCGAGGATCACCCATACGAACAGGGCTGTGAGAACGATCTCGATGATCAGCGCGGAGAGCAGGCTGTACCCGTCGGGGGAATGGGCGCCGTAGCCGTTGGCCGCCATCCCGCCGGTGGCCTCGAAACCGGCCTTGCCGCTGGCGACCACGAAGATCAGCGTGCCTCCGAGCAGTCCGCCCACCACCTGGCTCACGATGTAGAGCGGAAGTCGCGACCAGGGCAGACGTCCGGACATCGCGGCGCCGACGCTGACGGCGGGATTGAAGTGGGCACCCGAGATGTGGGCGACGGCGTAGGCGCCGGTCAGGACGGTGAGGCCGAAGGCCAGTGCGACGCCGAGGTAGCCGACCCCCACGGGGACGAGCGCACCGGCCTCGCCGTCGGCGACCTGGATGGCGGCGAAGACCGCGGTGCCGCACCCTCCGAGGACGAGCCAGAACGTGCCGATGAGTTCGGCGGCCACGATCGCGGGAGTGGACGGTGGTGTTGGGTCGGACATGCGTCGGATTCCTCCTCCTGGAAGTCCCGGGCCACTGCCGGGCAGCGCTGTCACCGCGACGTCGCTGATAACAGAACGCTAGACGGCCGGCCGGGCTGCGGAGGTCGGAACGACGATCCGCGGGTCCGCCACGTTCGGAAGAGCGCCGCGATGGGGGAGTGCAGCACGGGCCGCTGTCAGTCGGACAGCAGATCGGGGAGCACCCGCCCCGCGGGCGCGCGGAGGTGGACGTCCACCTCGCGGCCCAGGCCGGAGGGGCCGGGATTGACCTCGATGACGGGTATGCCTGTCTCCGCGGCGAGCGCGGGCAGTGACGCGGCGGGATGGACGAGGCCCGACGTGCCGACGACGACGACAGCCGAGGCCCCGGTGACGGCGGACACCGAAGCCTCCCACGCGGCCGACGGCAGCATCTCACCGAACCACACCACACCGGGCCTGGCCCGCCCGTCGCCACGGGGGCAGCGGGGCGGTTCGAGGTGATCCACCGGCGCCGCCGACGGCGGGCCGGGGTCCATCGGTTCCCCGCAGGTGTCGCAGCGGTGCGCGAACAGGCTGCCGTGGATGTGGTGGACCACCGTCGAGCCGGCGCGCTCGTGTAGATCGTCGACGTTCTGGGTGACCACCACGACCTGGCGGTGCCTCTCGGCCCGGGCGACGGCGATATGGCCGGCATTGGGTGGGGCCGTGGACACGAGATGTTCGCGCCAGCGGTACCAGGCCCACACCCTGTCCCGGTCGTGTAGCCAGGCCTCGGGCGTCGCCAGTTCGGTGGGGTCATAGCGCTCCCACAACCCGGTCTGGGCGTCGCGGAAAGTGGGTACTCCGCTCTCGGCGCTCATACCGGCGCCGCTGAGAACGACGAGAGGCCCGCCGCCCGAGAGGGCGCGGCGGGCCTTGCTCAGCGCGGCACGGGACTCCTGTGTGTCCGGGGTGTCAGTGCTCATCAGCGCAACGGGACCGGCCCTCGACCGGGGCGGCGACGATCCGGTCTCAGCCGACGAACGCGGATCCCACGGTCGGGAACGGCACGCAGTTCACGTCTCCACCGCCCTCGAGCTTGGTGGTGACACCACCCTGAAGGACCATCAGCACGTGGCCGGGGCCGGTGTCCGCGACGCCGTTGAGCGTGGCGGGGCCGCCCTCGTTGATGCCGTTGTAGGTCAGGACGGTCGAACCGTGACGGCCGTTGTGGATGTTGACCCAGTCCACGGTCATGGGCTGCACCTGGTGCTCGGCCACACCCTCGGTGCCCAGCGCGGTGAACACGAAGCCCAGCTGGCTCTGCGGGACACCCGGGAGCGGGAGGTCGGCCGGGCCGGGGATGGCGGTCGCGGCCCCCACGGCGGTCTGCTCGCCACCGATGCAGTTCTGCATGATGGTCGGATAGGCGAACTGCGCGATGACCGGGCCGTTCTCCGGGAGCGGGGTGCCGGGCTCGCCGGTGCCGCGGAAGAACCCGACGAGACGCAGGATCGTGCCGCGGGTGTCCTCGGGGATCCACTGCTGCTCGGCCAGGCCCTCCATGGCCTGCAGGACGGGCTCGGTCGGGCGCCCCAGTTCGTCGAGCGACTGTGCGCTGGCGGCGGCGGGTGCGGCCAGGCCCATGGCCATGGCGGCGACGGCGCCGATGCCGAGGGTCCGGAACGAGGTCCTGAGCGAGTGGCGGATCACTGGCGAGTCCATTCTTCGGATGAGGCGGGCGGACCGGTCGGCGGAGACGACCAGTCGACCGCTCGATGTTCTCACAATGCCCCCTGATGTGGACACCGGGGAGGTGGTGACGTGCTCGGTCTGGGGCCAGTGTTGCAGATGGGGCGTGTGTTGTAAATAACAGTCAGACCATGCGGCGGGTCCTCCGGGTGCCGCTGACGTGCGCACGGAGACGACCGGCGCGACGTGGCCGGGCCTCGGCGGATATAACACGGGGGCATGCAGCGGGTAATGTGGGTCCGCACGCGCGGCCTGTCCGGACGCGCCTGTGGATCTTGCGGAGCGAATCCGCCGATTCCCGTCATGCGCCCGGCGGTGTACAGCCGACCCGGCGCCGAACGCCCCTGAGGGAGAACCCAGCGTATGGCCCTGACCGAGTTCCGTAACGTCGCCATCGTGGCGCACGTCGACCACGGCAAGACGACTCTCGTCGACGCACTGCTGCGTCAGTCGGGGGCGTTCGACGAGCGGGCGGAGCTGGTGGACCGCGTCATGGACTCCGGCGACCTCGAGCGCGAGAAGGGCATCACCATTCTCGCCAAGAACACCGCCGTGCGTCGGCCGGGTGCGGGCGCCGGTGGCGGGGATCTCGTCCTCAACATCATCGACACCCCCGGTCACGCCGACTTCGGTGGCGAGGTCGAGCGTGGACTGTCGATGGTCGACGGCGTGGTGCTGCTCATCGACTCGTCCGAGGGGCCGCTGCCGCAGACCCGGTTCGTGCTCCGGAAGGCGCTCGGCGCGTCGCTGCCCGTGATCATCGTGGTCAACAAGACCGACCGCCCGGACGCGCGTATCGACGAGGTCGTCGAGGAGGCACAGGACCTGCTGCTGGACCTGGCCGCTGATCTCGAGGACCCGGCCGCCCAGGCCGCGGCCGAGCACGCGCTCGAGCTGCCCGTGGTGTTCGCCTCCGGTCGTGCCGGCAAGGCGTCGACCACCCAGCCGGCGAACGGCCAGGAGCCGGACGGCGAGAACCTGGACGGTCTCTTCGAGCTCCTCTACGACGTCATCCCGGCCCCGAAGGGCGACGTCGAGGCCCCGCTCCAGGCCCACGTCACCAACCTGGACGCCTCCAACTTCCTCGGCCGCATCGGCCTCGTCCGTATCCACAACGGCCGTCTCCGCAAGGGGCAGCAGGTGGCATGGATCCACAACACGCCGGACGGTGAGCAGGAGACCAAGACGGTCAAGATCTCCGAGCTGCTCAAGACCGACGGCGTGGAGCGGGTCCCGACGGACGAGGCCGTGGCCGGCGACATCGTGGCCGTGGCCGGCATCAGCGAGATCATGATCGGCGACACTCTCGCCGACCCGGACAACCCGGTCGCGCTGCCCGCCATCACGGTCGACGAGCCCGCGATCTCCATGACGATCGGCGTCAACACCTCGCCCATGGCCGGCCGGAACGGCGGCAACAAGCTGACCGCCCGGATGGTCAAGGCCCGCCTGGATCAGGAACTGGTCGGCAACGTCTCGCTCAAGGTGCTCGACACCGAGCGTCCCGACGACTGGGAGGTCCAGGGGCGTGGCGAGATGGCACTGTCCGTCCTCGTCGAGACCATGCGTCGTGAGGGCTTCGAGCTCACCGTCGGCAAGCCACAGGTCGTCACCAGGACGATCGACGGCAAGCTGCACGAGCCGTTCGAGCACATGACGATCGACGTGCCCGAGGAGCACCTCGGTGCGGTCACCCAGCTCATGGCCGCCCGCAAGGGCCGCATGGAGCAGATGAGCAACCACGGCAGCGGCTGGGTCCGTATGGAGTTCACCGTCCCCGCCCGAGGCCTCATCGGGTTCCGCACCATCTTCATGACCGAGACCCGGGGCTCGGGCATCGCCAACTCGGTCTCCGCCGGGTACGAGCCGTGGGCCGGCGAGATCCGCGCCCGCCACACCGGCTCGCTGGTCGCGGACCGCTCGGGCAAGGCCACCACCTTCGCATTGCTGGGTCTGGCCGACCGCGGCGACTTCTTCATCGAGCCGGGCGCCGAGGTCTACGAGGGCGTCGTCGTGGGCGAGAACCCGCGGTCCGAGGACATGGACGTCAACATCACCAAGGAGAAGAAGCTCACCAATATGCGTGCGGCGAGCTCCGACGCCACGGAGACCCTCTCCAAGCACCGCAACCTCAGCCTCGAGGAGGCCATGGAGTTCTGCGCGGGCGACGAGTGCGTCGAGGTGGCCCCCGAGGCGATCCGCGTACGCAAGGTCCTGCTCACCGCCACCGAGCGTGCCAAGGCCCGCAGCCGCTCCAAGGCGCGCGACAAGTAGTCGGCGCACCGAGGGGGCACACGTGACCACGAGGGGGGCGTCAGGGCGCCGCCGGGCCACCGCGGGACTGGCCGCGGCGGCGGCCCTCGTCGTCGTCACGGGGTGCGTGGCCGACCCGCCGCCACCCACGGTCGTCGGCGGCGAGGAGGGCTCCGGCTCCGGTACGGACGTCAGTCTCACCGCCGGCGGACTCCTCCTCGCCCTGGACCGTGTCGAGAGCGGCTTTAACCCGCACCTCCTCGCCGACCAGGGCGTCGACACCGACCTCGTCGCGGCCCTCCTGCTGCCCAGCGCGTTCGTCCCCGGGCCGGACGGCGAGCCGGTTCTCAACCGCGACCTGCTGGTCTCGGCGGCGCCACTGCCCGAGGCGCCGGCCACGATCCGCTACACGATCGACCCCAAGGCCCAGTGGTCCGACGGAGTGCCTGTGGCCGCCGAGGACTTCGAGTACCTGTGGCGCCAGATGGTCACCCAGCCCGGGGTCGTCGACCCGGCAGGATACGAGCGGATCGTGGCGGTCCGCGCCGGCGCCGGCGGCAAGGTCGTGGACGTGCTCTTCGATTCGCCGCCCGAGCACTGGCGGACCCTGTTCGCCGACCTCCTGCCCGGGCACATCCTCAAAGACGCCCCCGACGGGTTCCAGGGGGCGATGGCGGGACTTCCGGTCATGAGCGCGGGCCCGTACATGATCCGCGCCGCCGACCTCGGCCGCGGGGAGATCGAGTTCGTCCGTAACGACCGCTTCTGGGCGCGGGCGCCGGAGACCGGCCAGATCGTCGTCCGGCGCGAGAGCGGCCCCGGTCAGCTGGGGGCGGCCCTGCGGGACGGCCCCGGGGTCATGGCCATGGTGGCCGACGCACCGGTCGTCGCCGACGTGTCCGCGACGATTCCGGGCGTCACCGACACGACGGTCACGGCCTCGGCGCAGCTCGAGCTCGCGTTCAACACCATCGCGCCGGCGGTCTCGAACCCCGGGGTCCGCCGGGCCCTGGCCGCGGCGATCGACCCCGAGGTGGTGGGCCGGATCGTCACGGGTGAGGCATCCCCACAGATCACGTCGTTCCCGTTCCCGGCCGACGCCGCGACCACCGCGACCTCGGACGACACGGTCACCGAGTCGGAACTCACCGCCGCCGGATACGTCCGGGACGGGGGCCGGTGGCAGCTCGCCGGCACGCCGCTGACCGTGACGCTCGGTGTCGAGGCCGCGGATGACCGGGCACGTACCGCCGCGTACACGCTTGCCGACCAGCTCCGCGGAACCGGGGTAGGGGCACACGTGTGGGAGCTCGAGCCCAGCGAGCTCTACGCGGACGTCCTGCCGCACGGCCTCGTCGATGCGGTGGTGGGCTGGCAACCCGTGGAGGGTGATGCCGAGGTGGCCGCCGTATCGCGCTTCGCCTGCGCGGCAGGGCGCCAGCCGGCCGCGGCCGGGTCCGGGTCCGCGACCCAGACGGAGGCTTCGCCCTCGCGGCCCCGTACCACGGTGTCGAGCCTGGTGCCGCCCACCTCGACCACGATGACCCCTGCGCGCCCGGGCCGGGCCCCGGACAGCGAGGCCACCGGGACGGAGGAGGCGGGGACGACGACCACACCCACGACGCCGGCGCGCACGCTCGGAATCGATGCCCCGGCGCGCGCCTCGGACACCGCCGGCCTGTGTGATCCCCGTATCGACGGTGCGCTCGGGGTCGGCCCGGGCGACGGGGTCGACCTCGTGGAGGCCGGGGATCTGGTCGCGGAGCAGGCCGTCCGCGTTCCGCTCGTGCGGCCGACGATGCTTCTGGCTGATGATGGGGTCGAGCTGTCCGGTCGGTCGTCCGCCGGATCATCCCCGGACGACGCCGCCGGGGCGCGGGTGCCCCTGACGGTCACCGACGTCTTCGATACCGCACCCACCTGGAGGAGGACCGGATGACTCCGACGGCCACGACCCCGCCGGCAGCGGGGATCCGCGCACTGTTCGTCCATGCGCATCCCGACGACGAGGCGATCACCACCGGCGGCACCATCGCGGCCCTCGTGGCCGCCGGCGCCGAGGTCTGCGTGATGACGTGCACCCTCGGCGAGGAGGGCGAGGTCCTGGGGGAGAGGTTCGCGGGCCTCGTCTCCGACCGCGCCGACCAACTGGGCGGGTACCGCATCAGCGAACTGGCGACCGCGCTGCGGGCGCTGGGCGTGGGCCGGCCCCGGTTCCTGGGAGAGGCCGGCCGGTGGCGTGATTCCGGAATGGCCGGGACCCCCGCGGCCGAGCATCCGCGCGCGTTCGTCGGATCCGGGGCGGAGGCGGTGGCCGCCCTGGTCGCCGTGATCGATGAGTTCCGACCGCACCTCGTCGTGACCTACGACCCGCGCGGTGGCTACGGGCATCCCGACCACATCCGTGCGCACGAGGTCGTCCACGCGGCGGTCGCCGAAGCGACGCACCGGCCGACCCGGCTCGCCTGGACCGTCACCGCGCGGTCCGACGTCTCGCGGGAACATCCGGACCCCCCGGCACACCTACGGCACGCCCACGCCGACGAACTGCCGTCCGTCGCCGACTCCCGGCTCACCCACCGGGTGCCGCTGGACGAGAGCGCATATGCGGCCAAGCTCGAGGCGCTCACCGGGCACGCCACCCAGCTCGAGTTGGTGCCGACCGTGGACGGCGACCCCTGGTTCCTGGCACTGACCAACGGCGTACTGCAGCCCGTGGCACAGGCCGAGTGGTACATCGGCCACGATCTCGACGAGCGCGGGGAGAACTACGACCGGTGTGCGCCGGGCGTCGCCCACCTGCTCAGCGGGCTGGGGCGGGACGCGTGACCGCGCCCGTGGTCGGCACCGGCGGGCGGGCGGCGTCAGGCGTCGAGCTGGCGGGGGCGCTGGCCCTGCTCGCGGCGGGAGCGGTGACCGGGTGCGTTCTCGCCGCGGCGTGGCTGACCCTGTACGTGGGCCCCGTCCCGTTCCCCATCACGGTCCTGGTCGCCGGTGCCTGGTCGCTGGTGCTGGTCCGGGTCGCCTCGATGTGGTCGGACCGCAAGCCTGTCGCGGCCTTTCCGGCCCTGGTGTTCATCCTCACGCTGATCGCGCTCGACATGGGTCCCGGCGGCGACATGCCGGTGCCTCTCGGTCTGCGAGGCCTCGCCCTGCTGGTGTTCGGTGGGCTCATCCCGCTGTGGGTGGCCGCCTACGGCCGCTCAGTGTCGGCGGACACCCATCGAGGGTGAGGTTCGGCCGGCGTCCTCGGGGGCGCCCTCGTACTGCCACACGTCCGTGATCCCGGGGGTCAGCGCCTCGGCGAGCGCCCAGACCTCGTCGGCATCCATGTCCATGACGGAGTAGCCCCCGGCCCCCGCCGGGGTGGCCGCGGTGACCGTCGCGACCCTCGCCGTGCGCTGGAACACCGACTGGCTGACGGTCCAGGCGATGATGCCGTCGGATTCGAGGACCGTGCGCTTGGCGCCCCACGACCCGTGCGAGGACACCAGTGTGTCTGACAACAGGGCGTGCCCTAGCATGCGGATCCGGTCGATCGACAGCAGGATGAACAGGACGAAGGCCGCGGGGATGCCCCATCGCACCCACACATCCGCGGACGGCCCCGAATCGATGCGGATGAGGATGAGCAGGGCCGCGACCACCCAGAACGGCATGAGCCCGCGGGTGATGCGTCGGCGGGCCGCCTTCCACGGGTGCCGGCGCAGCCGCACGGTCACCGGAGTCTCGTCGCCGAGGATGCGCGTGGCCACGCGCCGGACGTCCTTCATCGGCGCCTGGGGCAGCAGCGTCGACGCCTTGCCACCCGACTTGGTGCCGGTCATGATCGGCTCGAGTCGGCCGCCGCCGATCATCCGCAGGTAGATCGGCGCCCGGACCTCGACGCCGCGCAACCGCGCCTTGTCGAGCGCCTGGTGCTTGCGACGTAGGATGCCGTTCTGCACATAGAGCACGGACCCGCGCTCGGTGAGGGCGTATTTGCCGTACCGGATCGCGTAGGTGATGATCGCCAGGACGCTGGCGACCAACCAGATCGCGATGCCCTTGCCCACCATGGCGAACGGCTCACCGAGCGAATCGAGCCAGGCGATGGTCCCCTCGACCACGGCCAGGTCCATGATGCGCTGGTGCATGTCGCCCATCTGCCACGTGATCAACCACAGCGACATCAGGACACCGAACCCGATGAACGAGAACGGGGCGAACCGGGACCAGGTGACCCGCCAGCGGGCGATGTCCTCGCCATACTTGGAGCCCCACTGCTCCTCGTCCTCGATGCCGAGCGACGGGTCGAGCGCACGACGATGCTTGAGGAGCTCGTCGCGCAGCGGCTCGACGTGCGCGGTGTCGATCGCGTTGAGCCGGAATCGTTCGGCACCGGACTTCCCGGCGTCGGACCGCCCTGTGCCGACCTCCACGATCGATACCCGCATGACCCGGTGGAAGAGGTCCGATTCGGTGTCCACACTGCGGATCCGGTTGCGGGCCACCGTCACCACCTGGCGGCTGAAGAAGCCCTTCCTGAGGATGATGTGGGTCCGGCCGACCTGGTAGCTCGTCGACAGCCAGCGCAGCACGCCCGCCAGGACGACGAGCGAGATGATGATGAACTCGAACCAGTAGTTGCTGCGGTTCGACCCCAGCCACAGGGAGATCAGGAACAGCGGCGCCAGCCGGGTCAACGATCCCAGCGGGTCGACCAGCAGCATCCGCCACGACAGGCGCTCCCACGGCGCTTCCGGGTCGACTGCCTCCGCGACGGGCTCGCTCCCGGACGCGGGCGCGGCGTCGGACCCGGCGTCGGCTCCGGGGGACGTGGACGGTTCCGGGCGGGAGCCCTCGTCGTCGTCGCCCTCGACCCGGGTGACCACCGTCGGCATGTCATCGACGGCGGTGGGGTCCCCGCCGCCTGGTGCGGTCACGTCCCGTCCTCCGTGTCCAGGTTCGCGATCGCGATGAGGTGCTGCGCCAGCGCCTCGGCGTCCGCCACGGCCAGTCCGCGGATCTCGACCGTGCCCTGCGCGGAGGCGGTCGAGGCGTTGACGGTGGCCAACCCGAACCACCGCTCGAACAGGGTGCGCGTGGTGTACACCGTCTGCAGGCGCACCAGCGGAGCGATCCGGAACTGCGTGGTCCACCAGCCCTTACGCGAACACACCGCGGTGTCCGAGACGTCCCAGCGCGCCACGACGTAGCGCCACCACGGCGCCACAACGATGGCCATGAACGCGAACGGGATGGTGGCCGCCAGCGCCACCCAGTTCCAGAACCCCATCACGTTCTCGCCCCAGAAATACCAGGCGACCTGCAGGCCGGCCAGGATCGCCCACGACCAGATGCCCTCGATGATGAACAGGAACGGGGTGCGTTTCTCGATCCGGTGGCGGGGCGCCGAGATGAGAATCCGGTTGGAGGTCAGCAACTCGTCGCCGGTGTCCACCTCCACGGGGGCGTCGGGCAGACGCGCTGGCTCGCGCAGTGCGTGCGCGCCCCCTGTCACGGAGGGCGGGCTGGCGACCAGTGGGTCACCGTTGGCGCGGAGAGCCTGGGCGGGTTCGGACATGGCCACCAGACTAGTGGGGCGGCCCGCGCGCGCTGGTGAGACCGGCCGACAGGCACCGCCCGCGCGCGGAACGGGCGGGGTGGGGCATCATCGCGGATATGATTTCCGCCTCGACCCCCGCTGATCCCGAGCCCACGACGTCGGCCATGAGGCGCGCCCTGCGCCGCGCCTCCGACGGACTGACTCTGGACGCCACCGAGGCCGCGGTGCTCCTCGCCGCGCGGGGCGAGGACCTCGGGCGGCTCACCGGCCTGGCCGCGGCCCGCCGCGACGCGCGCCTGGCCGACGAGGGGCGCCCCGGGGTGGTCACGTACTCCCGCAAGGTCTTCGTCCCGCTGACCCGACTGTGTCGGGACCGGTGCCACTACTGCACGTTCGTCACCGTGCCGGGCAAGCTGCGCGCCGCGGGCGAGGGCCTGTACCTGGAGCCCGACGAGGTGGTGGACCTGTGCCGCCGCGGCGCCGAGGCCGGGTGCAAGGAGGCACTGTTCACGCTGGGGGACCGCCCCGAGGAGCGGTGGCCGGAGGCGCGCGAGTGGCTCGATGCGCGCGGCTACTCGTCGACGTTGGACTACGTGCGGGCCGTGGCGATCCGCGTCCTCGAGGAGACCGGTCTGCTGCCGCACCTCAACCCCGGCGTCATGAGCTGGGCGGAGCTGTCCAAGCTCAAGCCGGTCGCGCCGTCGATGGGCATGATGCTCGAGACCACCGCGACCCGCCTGTTCACCACACCCGGCGAGGCCCACTACGGCAGCCCCGACAAGGATCCGGCGGTGCGGCTGCGCACGCTCACCGACGCCGGCCGGCTGGCGGTGCCGTTCACCTCGGGGATCCTGGTGGGGATCGGGGAGAACCGGACGGAGCGCGCGGAGAGTCTGCTGGCCCTCGCCGCGCTGGACCGCGAGTTCGGCCACCTGCAGGAGGTGATCGTCCAGAACTTCCGCGCCAAGCCGGACACGGCGATGCGGTCCGCAGACGACGCAGACAGGGACGAGTTCCTCGCCGCGATCGCGGTGGCGCGCCTGGTCCTGGGCCCGCGCGTGGCGGTGCAGGCACCGCCCAACCTGGTCGACCGGGCCGACGTGCTGGCGCTGATCGGCGCGGGGGTCGACGACCTCGGCGGGATCTCGCCCCTGACGCCGGACCACGTCAATCCCGAGCGTCCGTGGCCGCACCTGGACGAGCTCACCGCGGACCTCGCCGCGAGTGGGTGGGACCTGCGCGAGCGCCTCACCGCGCATCCGCGCTATGTGGGCGGGGGAGACGCCTGGATCGACCCGCGGGTGGCGGGCCACGTCCGCGCGCTGGCCGACCCGGCCAGTGGGTTGGCCGCGCCGGGCGACGACGACGAGGTCGTCCGCCCGCAGGGACGGCCCTGGCAGGAGCCCGACGACGACTGGGACTCGTCCGGGCGGACCGATCTGCACACCGCGATCGACTCCGAGGGCCGCAATACGGACACGCGCTCGGACATCGGCGAGGCGTTCGGCAACTGGGACGTCATCCGGGCGCGCGCCGCCGAGATCGGGGCGGCCGCGCTGGCCCCGGAGCGCGCGGACTCGGAGGTCCTCGCGGCACTGCGGGCCGCCGAGTCGGACCCGGCCGGTCTCACCGACGACCAATACCTCGCGCTGGCCACCGCGACCGGGGACGGGTTGGCGGCGGTCGCCGGCCTGGCCGACCGGATCCGCGCCGACGTGGTGGGGGAGACGGTGACCTATGTGGTCAACCGGAACATCAACTTCTCCAACATCTGCTACACCGGCTGCCGCTTCTGCGCGTTCGCCCAGCGCAAGGGCGACGCGGACGCGTTCTCGCTGTCCGCGTCCGAGGTCGCCGACCGCGCGTACGAGGCGTACGTGTCCGGCGCCTCCGAGGTGTGCATGCAGGGTGGTATCGACCCGGACCTGCCGGTCTCCGGCTACGCGGACCTCGTTCGCGCGGTCAAGGCGCGGGTGCCGTCCATGCACGTGCACGCGTTCAGCCCCATGGAGATCTCCAACGGTGCCTCGCGCTCCGGGACCGGGGTACGTGAGTGGCTGACCGAGCTGCGGGCCGCGGGCCTCGACACCATTCCCGGCACGGCCGCGGAGATCCTCGACGACGAGGTGCGGTGGGTCCTCACCAAGGGCAAGCTCCCGGCCGCCGAGTGGATCGACATCGTCACCACCGCCCACGAGGTGGGGCTGCGGTCGAGCTCGACCATGATGTACGGGCACGTCGACACACCGGCGCACTGGGTGGCACACCTGCGGACGCTGCGCGGGATCCAGGAGCGTACCGGGGGCTTCACCGAGTTCGTGCCGCTGCCGTTCGTGCACCGGAGCGCGCCGCTGTACCTGGCGGGCGCCTCGCGGCCGGGCCCCACGCGCGAGGAGAACGTCGCCGTGCACGCGTTGGCGCGGATCATGCTGCACGGCGCGATCGACCACGTGCAGACCAGCTGGGTGAAGCTCGGCGTGGCCGGTACCCGCACGATGTTGCGGTCCGGCGCCGACGATCTCGGCGGCACGCTGATGGAGGAGACCATCTCGCGGATGGCCGGCGCCGAGAACGGGTCGGCCAAGTCGCCGGAGGAGATCGAGGAGATCGCAACGGGGATCGGGCGGCCGGTGCGTCGGCGGGACACCCTGTACGGGCCCGCCTCCCGACCCGTCGGAGTGTCCGTCGTCACATAGCCCGTGGCCGGTGGGGGCGGCATCGCCGGTCGGCGGTGAGGTGGCTTACGATACTGGTGATACCGCTACGAGGAAGGTGGCTGACGTGACCTACACGATCGCAGAGCCGTGCGTCGACGTGATGGACAAGTCGTGCGTCGAGGAGTGTCCTGTCGACTGCATCTACGAGGGTGGCCGGATGCTCTACATCCACCCCGACGAGTGTGTCGATTGTGGCGCCTGTGAGCCGGTCTGCCCCGTGGAGGCCATCTTCTACGAGGATGACGTCCCGGACGAGTGGACCGAGTACAACGCGGCCAACGCCGACTTCTTCGTGGAGCTGGGGTCGCCGGGTGGTGCCGCCAAGGTGGGCAAGGTGGACTACGACGTCCCGTTCGTGAAGGCCTTGCCTCCTATGAACCAGGAGTGATCCGGGTGGCACCACGCCCGGAGCGCCGGCCGCCCGGGCGGGTTCTGCCGGTGTTCCCGTGGGACACCCTCGCAGAGACCCGGGCCCGCGCCTCGGCGCACCCCGACGGGCTTGTCGACCTCACGGTCGGCACGCCCGTCGATCACGTGGCGCCGGTCATCAGGGACGCTCTGGCCGCGGACTCCGCACAGTCCGGGTACCCGACGACGGCCGGGACCCCCGCGCTGCGCCGGGCCGTCGTCGACTCCATGGCGCGGCGCCATGGGGTCACCGGCCTGACCCCGGACGCGGTCCTGCCCGCGATCGGGACCAAGGAGCTCATCGCCGGACTGCCCGCCCAGCTGGGACTGGGCGCGGGCCACACGGTCGTGATCCCGGAGGTGGCGTACCCGACGTACGAGGTCGGCTCGCTGCTCGCCGGATGCACCGTCGTCCGCGCCGACTCGCTCACCCAGCTCGGCCCGTCCACGCCGCACCTGCTGTTCCTCAACTCGCCGTCCAATCCGACCGGCAAGGTCCTCGGCGTCGAGCACCTGCGCAAGGTCGTGGGCTGGGCACGCGAACGGGGCGTGATCGTGGCCTCGGACGAGTGCTACCTCGGGCTGGTGTGGGAGGGCCGGGCGCCATCGATCCTCGACCCGCGGGTCTCCGACGGCGACCACACCGGGCTGCTCGCACTGCACTCGCTGTCCAAGACCTCCAACCTGGCCTCGTACCGGGCGGGGTTCGTGGCCGGCGACCCCGCGCTGGTGGCCGAGCTGCTCGAGGTGCGCAAACACTCCGGGCTGATGATGCCGCTACCGATCCAGTCGGCCATGGCGGCGGCACTCGTCGACGACGCCCATACGGCCGAGCAGCGCGATCGCTACCGCGTCCGCCGGGAGCGGCTGCTCCCGGCCGTCGAGGCGGCGGGCTTCCGGATCGACGACTCGGAGGCCGGACTGTACCTCTGGGCGACCCGCGACGAGCCCTGCCGCGACACCGCGGATTGGTTCGCCGAGCGTGGAGTGCTCGTGGCGCCCGGCGAGTTCTACGGCCCGCGCGGCGCCCGGCACGTCCGCATCGCCCTCACGGCCACGGACGCGACCATCGCCGAGGCGGTCCGTCGCCTGGCCTGACCCGGCCGGGCCGCGCTGCCCGGTCGCCGCTCAGCCGCTCTCCGGCCCCCGCTCCGCCGCTGCCCACCCGCGCGCCCCCTCATCGACAGCCCCTCATCGACAAGAGCGTTCCGCACACCTTCTGCTCGACCGATGTGTGCGGAACGCTCTTGTCGATGCCTGGTTCCCGGCCCCGCCCACGGCGATCGGCTCGCGCGGGCCCGGGCCGGCGCGGGGACCCTCAGTTGGCGTGCAGCTCCGCGTTGAGCGCGACGCCCTCGCGCTTCCACGGCACGGCCTCGACCGCGCCGGAGATCGAGTTGCGGCGGAACAGCAGGTTGTCCCGGCCGGAGAGCTGGCCGGCCTTGACCGGCTCGTTGTCCGCCCAGGCACCGGCCCGGATCTCGACTTTGGTGCCGGCGGTGACGTACAGGCCGGCCTCGACCACGCAGTCGTCGCCGAGCGAGATGCCGACGCCGGCATTGGCACCGAGCAGGCAGCGCTCGCCGATCGAGATGGTCTCCGTGCCGCCTCCGGAGAGGGTGCCCATGATCGAGGCGCCGCCGCCCACGTCGGAATCCGCGCCCACCACGACGCCGGCCGAGATGCGCCCCTCGACCATCGAGGCGCCGAGGGTCCCGGCGTTGAAGTTGACGAAGCCCTCGTGCATGACCGTCGTGCCCTCGGCCAGGTGGGCACCGAGACGGACACGGTCCGCGTCGGCGATACGCACGCCGGACGGCACCACGTAATCCACCATCCGCGGGAACTTGTCGATGCCGTGGACGGTCACCGCGCCCCGGGCGCGGAGCCTGGCGCGGACGATCTCGAAGCCCTGGACCGCGCAGGGACCGAAGTTGGTCCACACCACGTTGGTCAGGGTGCCGAACAGTCCGTCCATGTTGGCGAAGTGCGGCCTGATCAGACGGTGGCTGATGAGGTGCAGACGCAGGTACGCGTCGTACGCGTCGGCCGGAGGCTCGGTGAGGTCTGCGATCTCGACCCGCACCGCGACGCGCTCGACGCCGCGGTCGGCATCCGGCCCGGTCAGGGCGGCGAGCTCGGCGGGGACCTCGGCGCCGGAGAGGACCCGGTGACCGCTGGCGGCGGCGACCCCCAGCTCGGGCTGCGGGTACCAGACGTCGAGGACCGTGTGGTCGGACGTCAGGGTGGCGATTCCGGTCGCGACGGCTCCGTGTGCACTCATGGTGCCATGCTAATCGTCACCCCCGACGCGCACCGGTGACGGGCATCTAAGGTGGACGCCGTGACCGACGTCCTCGATCTGACCTCCGACCCGATCGACCTCACCCGTGCCCTGGTCGACGTCCCCAGCCCGTCCCGGGGGGAGGACCGGATCGCCGGGATCGTCCACGCATCGTTGGTCTCCACCGTCGACGCGTTCACGGGCCCGGCGGCGGGGCGGATCGAGGTCCTCCGGGACGGCAACCGGGTGCTGGCCCGCACGGATCGAGGTCTGCCGACCCGGGTCGTGCTGGCCGGGCACCTCGACACCGTCCCGATCGCGGACAACGTGCCGTGCCGGGTGACCGGAGACGGGACGGAGCGGGTTCTGCACGGGTGCGGCGCCGTCGACATGAAATCGGGCGACGCGGTGTTCCTGCACCTGTTCGCCACGCTCGCCGATTCACCCGCACTCGCGCACGACCTCACGCTGGTGATGTACGACTGCGAGGAGATCGAGGCCACGGCCAACGGGCTGGGGTTCCTCGAACGCACTCACCGCGAGTGGCTGGCCGGCGACGTGGCGATCCTCGGGGAACCGACGGGTGGCCTGATCGAGGCCGGCTGTCAGGGCACGCTACGGATCCGGGTCCACGCCCGCGGGGTGCGGGCGCATTCCGCCCGTAGTTGGTTGGGGGACAACGCCGTGCACCGTCTGGCGCCCGTGCTCGACGCGGTGTCGAGCTACGCGGCGCGCTCGGTGGACATCGACGGCTGCGTCTACCGGGAGGGGCTCCAGGCGGTTCGGATGTCGGCGGGCGTCGCCGGGAACACCGTGCCGGACGAGGCGTGGCTCGACGTCAATTTCCGTTCGGCCCCCGATCGCGGCGCGGACGCCGCCCTGGCCCATGCTCTCGACGCGCTCGGCCTCACCGGCCTTCCCCGGGTGCCGGACGGGCAGGAGCCGCTCACCGGGCCCGGCCTGTCCTGGGAGCTGACCGACCTCTCGCCGGGTGCGCTGCCGGGACTGTCCGCGCCCGCGGCCGCGGATCTCGTGAAGGCGGCGGGCGGTAGGGTGCGCGCCAAGTACGGCTGGACGGACGTGTCCCGCTTCGCAGCCCTGGGCATCCCCGCCGTCAACCTCGGTCCGGGCGATCCGGGCCTGGCCCACACACGGGACGAACACTGTCCTGCCGAGCAGATCACCGAGGTGGCCGCCACTCTCCGCGCCTACCTCACCATGACCGGCTGAACCCGCGCCCACCCTGCACACCGGGACGCCGGGCGCGCCCCACACACCTGAAGGAGTTTCAAGACTCATGGCCCCCACCGACCCCGTGCACCTGCGCGGCCCCGTGCTCGTCCGCCGCCAGAAGGGTGACGAGCGGACGACCACGGATCAGCGCCTGCTCGACCAGAACCAGGACACCGACTGGCTGCATACGGACCCGTGGCGGGTGTTGCGGATCCAGAGTGAGTTCGTCAACGGATTCGGCGCGCTGGCCGAGCTGCCGGACGCCGTCAGCGTGTTCGGCTCGGCCCGTACCCGCCCGGGCGATCCCGTGTACGAGCAGGCGGTCGAGCTGGGCAGGGCGCTCACCGAGGCCGGGTACGCCGTGGTCACCGGCGGCGGTCCCGGGCAGATGGAGGCCGCGAACAAGGGCGCCTGGGAGGCCAACGGCCGGTCCGTGGGCCTGGGGATCGAGCTACCGATGGAGCAGGGACTCAACAGGTGGGTGGACCTCGGCCTGCACTTCCGGTATTTCTTCATCCGCAAGACGATGTTCGTCAAGTACACGCAGGCGTTCGTCTGCACCCCCGGGGGCTTCGGGACCCTCGATGAGTTCTTCGAGGCCATCACGCTGGTCCAGACCGACAAGATCACCCGGTTCCCGATCGTGTTGCTGGGCGTGGACTTCTGGACCCCACTAGTCGACTGGATCCGGGGCACGCTCGTCGAGCACGGCATGATCTCCGCCCCGGACGCGGACCTGTTCCTGGTGACAGACTCGGTGTCCGAGACCGTCGAGTACATCCGGGACGCGCACGAGCGCGCGGCGGTGACCGCGGAACAGCGGGAGGACCTGTACGGCGAGGAGCACCGGGGGACCGAGCGCTGATGTCACCCGTCCCGGGCCGGAGGGTCTGCGTCTACTGCGCCTCGTCGTCCTACGATCCGAAGCTCCTGGAGATCGCCACCGACGTGGGCGACGCGATCGCCCGCCGTGGCTGGTCGCTGGTCTCCGGCGGCGGCAACGTCTCGATGATGGGTGCGCTCGCCGAGGCGGCCCGCGCCGGCGGCGCGCGCACGGTCGGGGTGATCCCCGAGGGGCTGCGGGTCCGCGAGGTGGCGGACACGTCGGCCGACGAGCTCGTCGTCGTCACTTCCATGCGGGAACGCAAGCGCGAGATGGAGGAGCGCTCCGACGCGTTCCTCACCCTCCCCGGCGGCATCGGCACCATGGAGGAGATGTTCGAGATGTGGACCTCGGCCTCCCTCGGCTTCCACTACAAGCCGGTGGTCCTCTACGACCCGATCGGCTTCTACACACCGCTGCTGGACTGGGTCGCAAACCTGGCCGAGCAGGGTCTGGTCCACGAGGAGGCCTTCGACTGTCTCGTGGTCCGCGACGACCTGGACGCCGCCCTCGACGCCTGCGGGGGTCGTCGGTGACGCGTCCCGTCCCGGCTCCGCTACCGACCCTCTGCGGTCGCGCGGTGCCGATCGAGCGCCCGCTGGTGATGGCGATCGTCAACCGCACACCCGACTCGTTCTACGACCGCGGCGCCACGTTCACCGACACGGCGGCGATGCGGCGGGTCGACGAGGTGGTGGCCGCCGGGGCGGACATCCTCGACATCGGTGGGGTCAAAGCCGGGCCCGGCGACATGGTCGACGCCGAGGAGGAGACCCGCAGGGTCGTCCCGTTCCTCGAACAGGTGCGGCGGCGGCATCCGGACGTGCTCATCTCGGTCGACACGTGGCGCGGTGCGGTCGCCCGTCGTGCGGTCGCGTCGGGCGCGGATCTGGTGAACGACACCTGGGCCGGGCACGATCCCGGTGTCCTCACCGCCGCGGGCGAGGCGGGGGCGGGATTCGTGTGCTCGCACACCGGCGGGGCGCTGCCGCGGACGCGTCCGTTCCGGGTCGGGTACGAGGATGTGGTCCGGGACGTGGTGGGGGAGCTCACCGCGGCCGCCGATCGGGCGCTCGCGGCCGGGGTCCCCGCGGACGGGGTGCTCATCGACCCCACGCACGACTTCGGGAAGAACACCTTCCACGGTCTCGAACTGCTGCGTCGCCTCGACGAGATCGTCGCCGTGGGCCACCCCGTGCTGATGGCGCTGAGCAACAAGGATTTCATCGGCGAGACCCTCGACACGGACGTCGACAACCGCGGCGAGGGTACCCTCGCGGCCACGGCGGTGGCGGCGTACGGCGGTGCCCGGGTGTTCCGCACCCACGACGTGCCCGGCACCCTGCGCACGCTCGAGATGGTCGCCTCGATCGTCGGCACCCGCCCACCGGCCCGGACGGTGCGCGGGCTGGCCTGAGCCGGTGTGCCAGACTCGCAGTCGAACCGGGCCCGCCACCTGACGAGGCGCGCCCGCCGGAGAAGGGGAACTCAGACCATGCTCACCGTCGTCATCTACGTGGTGGTCACCCTCATCATCGCGGCGGCCCTGTTCGCGTTGTCCGTGGTGTTGTTCGGCCGATCCGAGGTGCTCCCGGCGGTGGAGAAGGGGCACACGATCACCTCGTTGCCCGAAGGACCGATCGCCGGTGACGATCTGCGCTCGGTGCGTTTCGGGATGTCCGCCCGGGGCTACACGATGGCGGAAGTCGACTGGGCTCTTGAACAGGCGGCGCGTGAGATCGATGAGCTGCGGGTCCGTCTCGGGCAGGCCGGCGTGACCGACGCCGCGTCCCGGCGGTCGGACGGTCGACCGACTCCGGCATCCGGGTAACGCGGAACACGCTAGAATCGTCGGTATCCACTAGCGGTACCGATCGTGGGTCAGGCACTGCCTCGCAGTGTCGCCTCGCGGACAAGGACGAAGGGAATCGACCTGATGGCGGCTATGAAGCCCAGGACGGGTGACGGACCGATCGAGGCGGCCAAGGAGGGCCGTGCGATCATCATGCGCGTCCCGCTCGAGGGCGGCGGACGACTTGTCGTCGAGCTGACCCCCGATGAGGCCAAGTCGCTGAGCGTGGAGCTGGCGGAGGCCACCTCGTAATCGCACGTCCACCGATCCCGGCGCATCCGACCCTCGTGGCGGATGCGCCGACTCATATGTCCGGAGGGTTCCCTGATGTCCGCTGATCCCAGTCGCTGCCACCCCGGCCGCCCCGCGTCCGGCCGAGGCGCGATCGACCGTCCTGTCCCGGGCCGCCGGCTGCCCGCGGTACGCGTGGTCTCCGGCGCCGCGCCCGAGGGCGCCACGCCTGTGATCACCCGTTTCGCTGATCGGGGCCGCGCGCCGCGCGGGCGCACGGACGAGGTTCGTGTGGAGGTGCGCGAGGGGCGCGCGGTGATCGCGGTCGAGCTCGCCGACGAGCCGCCGCGGGCGGGCTGGGCCGGCACGGTCGATCACGGGCTCGGCCACCGCCGTGCCGGTGCGGCGGTGGCGCGACATCTGCGGGATGCGCGGGCCGCGGCCCCGGTGGTGGTGGACGTGCCGGACGAGGTGTCGCCCGATCGTGTCGGCGACCTGGTCCTGGGGTATCTGCTCGGCGCGCGCGGTCAGGACACCTTCGCCGCGGATCCGGCGCCGGTGGCGCCGGAGTTGGTGGTGCGGGTGGACACCGCCCGGGTGGCGGCCGGCCGATCAGACCGTGGGGCCGGTAGTGGCCACGACGACGACACCGCCGCCACCGCCAACCACGTCCACCGGGCCGTCGCGGCTGCTCGCGAGGCGGCCCGCGCCACCGCGCTGGCCCGAGATCTCGCCGGCGCACCCTCGGACCTGAAGACCCCCGAGTGGCTCGTGACCCGGATGTCGGAGTTGCTCGAGGCGGCGGGGATGCAGACCAGGGTCCTCGAGGGCGCGGCCCTCGAGGCCGGCGGCTTCGGGGGAGTACTCGCGGTAGGTGGCGGATCCGACGCGGCGCCTCGGGTGCTCGTCGCACGTCGCCCCGGCCCCGGGCCCAGGGTCCTGCTCGTGGGCAAGGGCATCACCTTCGACACCGGCGGGATCTCGGTCAAACCCGCCGAGGGCATGCATCTCATGCGCACCGATATGGCCGGATCAGCGGCGGTCGTCGCGGCCGCCGAGGCGTTCTGCGCGGCCGGCTCCGACCCCGTGCGCGCGGATCTGGACCTGACCGTGGTGGTGCCGTCCGCGGAGAACATGCTCTCGGGGTCGGCATACCGGCCCGGCGATGTGGTCACCCACGTCGGGGGGATCACCTCCGAGGTCACCAACACCGACGCCGAGGGCCGCATGGTCCTCGCCGACGGCCTCGCCTACGGGATCTCGGAATCCGATCCGGATGTCGTGGTGGATGTCGCCACGCTGACCGGGGCGATGAAGGTCGCGCTGGGAATGCGCACGGGAGCCGTGATGGCAACGGATGACGACCTCGCCGAGCGCATCGCCGACGCCGGCGCGGGGGCGGGGGAGCGGTGGTGGCGGCTGCCGCTGCCGGACGATCTGCGCCCGGCGGTCCGCTCGGAGATCGCCGACCGTCGCCAGGCGCCCAGGGGGCCGGGCGCGATCACCGCGGCGCTGTTCCTCGAGGGATTCGTGGACGGGCGACCCTGGGTGCACCTGGACATCGCCGGCCCCGCGCGGTCCCCGGAGGAGATCGACGAGGTCGGGCCGGTCGCGACGGGGTTCGCCACCCGGACGTTGATCGGCTTCCTGCGGGATCTCGCGGACCGGCCACGCGCGTGAGCCCGGCGTCTCGGGCGCTCCGGCGAGCGATCCCGCTGTTGCGGTGCCCGCTGTGCGGGGAGCCGCTCACGGCGGTCGAGGTTGAGTCGGCCGGTCCCGGGACGCCCGGCCCGGTCACCGGGGTGCGCTGCGATTCCGGGCATGCGTTCGATCGGGCCCGCCAGGGCCAGCTCACGCTCTTCGGCCTCCGCGGAAGACGGTTCGTCGGGGACACCGCCGATCAGGTCCTGTCCCGGGAGCGGGTGCTGGTTTCCGGTGTCCTCGATCCGCTGGCCACGCTGCTCGGCCGGGTCGCAGGCGAGGCGATCGGCCGGGCGGATCGAGAGGACCGCGGCGCCGGGCCCGTGGTCCTCGAGGCCGGCGCGGGGACCGGCTTCTACCTCGAGCAGGTCCTGTCGACGCTCCGCGGCGATCGCGGTGGCGATGACAGCGGGGGCGATCACAGCGGTGGCGCTGGCCGTGGCGGGGAGGGCGACGCCGCCGCACCATTGGGCATCGGCACCGAGATCTCCGTCGCCGCCGCGCGACGGCTCGCCAGAGCCGACGCGGACATCGCCGCCCTGGTCGCGGACACATGGGACGGGCTGCCCGTGGCCGACGATTCCGTGGACGTGGTGCAGGTCGTGTTCGCGCCGAGGAACGCCGCGGAGTTCGCGCGGGTGCTCGCCCCCGGCGGGGTCCTGGTCGTGGCGGGCCCCGGCCCGGGGCACCTGGAGCCGCTTCGTTCGCACGCCGGGATGCTCACGCCGGAGGCGGGCAAGGCGGACCGGCTCGAAGCCGGACTGGCCGGCTATTTCGCACCCGGTGCGGCTCATGTCGTGGACTTCACCGCGCAGGTGCCCGGCTCCGTGGCCGTGGATCTCGCGCTCATGGGGCCCAGCGGCGTGCACCTGGACCGCGGCGGACTCGAGCAACGCCTCGGCGGCGGCGACCGCGAGGTGCGTGTGCACGTCGAGGTCAGGACCTTCCACCCGGTGCGATCAGCGCAGTAGAGACGCGTAGAGCTGGTGCGTCTGTTCCGCGATCGCCTGCCAGGAGAATCTGGTGCGGGCGCGCTCCTGCCCCGCCAGTCCGAAGCGGGTCGCCTTGTCCCGGTCCGCTATCAGGTCGTTGACGGCTGCGGCGAACCCGGCTTCGAACGCCTCGGGCTCGGTGTCGTCGTAGTGCACGAGGGTGCCGGTCTCACCGTCCACCACGACCTCGGGGATCCCGCCGACGTCGGACGCCACGACCGCGGCCCGGCAGGCCATCGCCTCCAGGTTGACGATGCCCAGCGGTTCGTACACGGACGGGCAGGCGAAGACCGTCGCCGCCGAGAGGATCTCGATCACCTCGTTCCGCGGCAGCATGTCCCGCAGCCAGAAGATCCCGTCGCGGCCGGACTGGAGCTCGGCGACCAGACTTTCCATCTCGGCGGCGATCTCCGGGGTGTCCGGCGCGCCGGCGCACAGCACCAACTGGGCATCCGGGTGGAAGTCCCGGGCGGCCCGCACCAGGTGGGGCACGCCCTTCTGGCGGGTGATGCGGCCGACGAACGCGACGATCGGGCGGTCCGGGTCCACCCCATGGCGGCGCAGCACCGAATCGGGGCCGGTGAAGGGCTCGACCGGGGCCCATTCCGTGGTGTCGATGCCGTTGAGGATCACGTGGATACGATCCGGGTCGATCTCCGGGTAGACGCGGAGGATCTCGTCCTTCATCCGGGCGCTCACGGCCACCACCGCGTCCGCGCCTGCGAAGGCGGTGCGCTCGGACCACGACGACACCCGGTATCCGCCACCCAGCTGCTCCGCCTTCCAGGGGCGGCTGGGCTCGAGCGAATGTGCCGAGACCACGTGGGGGATCCCGTACAGCTCACCGGCCAGGTGCCCGGCCAGGCCGGTGTACCACGTGTGGGAGTGCACGATGTCCGCGCCCTCGGCGCCGACGCACATCCGCAGTCCCGCGGACAGGGTCCGGATCGCGGGGTTGGCGTCCGGACCGAGCTCGGGGTCCGGCCGGAACGCGCGCGCCGTGGCCCGGTCCGCGCCCATGCACAGCACGTCGACCTCGCAGAGAGGCCGCAGCGTGGACACCAGCTCGGTCACATGGACGCCGGCTCCACCGTAGACCTCCGGCGGATATTCCCTCGTCATCATCGCTACTCGCACAGACGCCAACCTAGCCGCTGGGGAGCCTTCCCGTCCCGGCCCCGGTGAACACCGTCCGACACCGCGGTGGCCAGCCGTTGCGAGGAGGGGGCAATGCCCTCGATGCCCCGCGTTGATCCGCCCGACACGGTTACGGTAGAGGCGTGAGGAACCAGCCGCACGTCCTAGCAATCGTCCTCGCCGGCGGCGAGGGCAAGCGCCTCTTCCCGCTCACCGCGGACCGGGCGAAGCCAGCCGTGCCGTTCGGTGGGTCGTACCGACTGATCGATTTCGTGCTGAGCAACCTCGTCAACGCCGGATTCATGCGGATCTGCGTGCTGACCCAGTACAAGTCGCATTCACTCGATCGCCACATCTCGCAGGTGTGGCACATGAGCGGTATGGGTGGCGAGTACATCACCCCGGTCCCCGCGCAGCAGCGACTCGGGCCCCGGTGGTACACGGGCTCGGCCGACGCGATCCTGCAGTCCCTGAACCTCGTGTATGACGAGCGGCCGGATCACATCATGGTTTTCGGCGCCGATCACGTGTACCGGATGGACCCACGCCAGATGCTCGATCAGCACGTCGCCACCGGCGCCGCGGTGACCGTGGCGGGGATCCGGGTACCGCGCAGCGAGGCCTTCGCGTTCGGCTGCATCGACGCGGGCGAGGACGACCTGATCCGGGGCTGGGTGGAGAAGCCCGCCGATCCGCCGGGGACCCCGGACGACCCGGACGCGACGTTCGCGTCGATGGGCAACTACATCTTCACCACCGAGGCGCTCATCGAGGCGCTCAGGGCGGACGCGGAGAAGCCGGATTCCTCGCACGACATGGGCGGCGACATCATCCCCGCGCTCGTCGAGCAGGAGCGGGCCTACGTGTACGACTTCGCCAGGAACCGGGTCCCGGGGGAGACCGACAGGGACCGCGGCTACTGGCGGGACGTGGGAACGATCGACGCGTTCTACGACGCGCACAGGGACCTGGTGTCCGTCCATCCGGTCTTCAATCTCTACAACTACCTGTGGCCAATCCGTACCCAGCAGGACAATCTCCCGCCGGCGAAGTTCGTCAACGGGGGGATGTCCCAGGAATCGATGGTGGGTTCGGGCACCATCATCTCGGCCGCGACGGTGCGGAACTCGGTGGTGTCGAACAACGTCATCGTCGAGGACGGCGCGGTGGTCGAGGGGAGCGTCCTGCTGCCGGGGGCGAGGATCGGCCGCGGCGCCGTGGTCCGCAAGGCGATCGTCGACAAGAACTGTCACATCGGTGACGGCGACCTCATCGGTGTGGACCGCGAGCGCGATCGTCGCCGCTTCCCGGTCAGCGCGGGCGGCGTCGTGAGCGTCGCCAAGAACACCACCACGTCGCTGGAGGACTAGCTGTACCGACGATAGGCGCTGTGTCGCCCCGCGGGTCCGATCAGAGCGTGACGACAGTCAGCCCGGTGCCCACCGGCAGGACCGTGACGTGGGCGTGCTCCGGCAGCTCGGCGTCCTCGGGGAGTGGCGCGTGCTCACCGATCAACACCAGCGCGCCGCCCGCGCGTAGGAGCTGATGGGAGCGCGAGACCACACGCGACACCGAGTGCTGGGGGACATCCGCGACGACCAGGTCGTAGGCGCCGTCGGCCAGTTTGTCGGCGACCTCGAGCGGGCGGGCCGCGATATACCTCGCCGCGGACGACGGGTGGCCCGCCGAACGGACCGCCGACCGGGCGGCGTCTAGGTGATGGGGGTCGTCGGTGATGCACGTGACCACCGTGCCGCCGCGGGGGCCCGCCGCGGCGAGGATCGCCAGTGCGGGTACGCCGGGCGCGGGGGAGAGGCACACCGCGGCACGGGCGCCGGTCAGACGGGCCACGAGCCGGATGGCCTCGGCCGTCAACGCGTCCGGTGACGCAGCTCCCAGTTCGTCCGCCTCGGCACGGGCGGGGGCGTAGAGGGAGTCGTCGACGAGATCGGCGCCGCGGCGCGCGATTCCGTCGAGTCCGGAACGGTCGGCGGGGACATCAGCTGAATCGGACACTCGAGCAGCGTATCCGGCGAGCAGTGACGAACGGCGTGCAACGCGCGGTGATCGGATCGGTATGAGACTCTCAGCCACATCTCAGTGCGGGTATACCGTCAGGACAGCTCTATGAGGGAGGGTGGGCACCGTCGCACCACGAGGGTGCGTCGAACACCGCGCAGGATGCACCGGGTCTGCGCCGGAAGGTGGCCGAATGTACTCACGAACCGTCCACGGGACAGCGATCGCCCCCGAGGCGGATCGAGACGCGATCGTGGGTACGGCACGGTTCGACAGCACCGGCGACGCGGCAGATATGCCGTCCTGGTCCGAGCTCGTGGCGCAGCACGGTGACCGCGTGTACCGCCTCGCCTTCCGTCTGTGTGGCAACGCGCACGACGCCGAGGACATCACCCAGGAGGCGTTCATCCGGGTCTTCCGGTCGCTGGACAAGTACAAGCCCGGCACGTTCGAGGGCTGGATGCACCGGATCGTCACCAACCTGTTCCTGGACCTCGCGCGGCGGCGCGGTCGGATCCGTTTCGAGGCGCTGCCCGAGGACGCGGAGCGGGTGCCGGGCCGGGAACGCAGTCCGGAGCAGGTCCTGTCGGAGGAGTCGTTCGATCCGGTCCTGCAGACGGCGTTGGCGAATCTGTCGCCCGAGTTCCGCGCCGCGGTCGTCCTCAGCGACATCGAGGATCTCAGCTACGAGGAGGTCGGCAGGATCCTCGGCGTGAAGATGGGGACCGTGCGCAGCCGGATCCACCGTGGTCGAGCCGCGCTCCGCGCCGAACTCGAGGCGGCCGGGGTCACCGGAGTACACAGCCGGATCGACTGAGGTCGCGGCCGGGACGCCGGCGAAGCGGGCTGTCCGGGGAACCCCGAGAGGACCCCGGACGTTGGTCTCTCCGACGGGGTCACGGCGGCCCCGGAGTGACCACGTGGCAGGAGGGTGACCGGTGGACGAACGGCATTCCGGACGCAAGCCCGCTCCCGAGTTCACGCTCTCCCAGGAGGCAGCCCGGCGGGTGGCCGACCGCACCGGCCCGCCGCGGCCCCGCCGGACCTTCCTGTCCACCGACCATCTGTCCACGGAGGCCGCCGCCGCGTACGTCGACGGCCGGCTGCCGCAGGCCGGCCAGAACCGTGCCGACGCCCATCTCGCGCTGTGCGACCAGTGCCGGCGCGAGGTCGACGATCAGCGTGAGGCCCGTCGCGCCCTGCGCGGATCCGGGCCCATCCGCATGCCCAGCGACCTCCGTGACCGCCTCAGGTCCCTGGAGGAGGCGGGCCGCCGGGCGGAGGCCGACCGCCGGGGCGAGATGACACCGCAGCGGGCGCCGGGGCACCCGGAGGCGGCGTCAGTCGAGCCCGATCGCGGCGGGCCGTGGGCGAGGCTGCTGCGCCGACTCCGCCGCCCCGGCCACTAGGGTGGGCCGGGTGGAGGATCTGACTGGCGTGCCCGGGAGCGCGGGACGAGGCGAGGACCCCGACCGTCCCCTGCGCGAGCCCGCCCCTATCGATCGTCCGAGAGTCGACGACGACGTCGCCGCGCGTTTTTCCCGCCCCGCCGGCGTCACCGGAGGGTTCGCCCCCGGGCGTCCGAGCAGCGGGGCGGCCGGATCCGGCGCCGGGTCCGGCCCGGAGGTGCCGACAGAGGCCGCCGCACAGCGCGTGGAGGATCCGGCACTGGCCCAGGCTTTCGGCCCGAGGCCCGGGGCCGGGCGGGGCATCGAACGTCACCCGTCCTGGCAGGACGAGGTCGCCTCGCCGCCGCCCCCGCAGCCGGACCCGTGGAGGGATCCGAACGCACCGGTGGGCTTCGGCGCGCCGGCCGTGCAGGAGGAACGGGACCCCGCGCCCGTGGACCTCACCCGTACGGACACCGCCCCGGCTCCCCGTCTCACCCTGTCCGAGGCGCTTTTCCAGCGTCGACTGAGCCGGCAGGCACTGGCCGGAGCGGCTGCCCTCGTCGCCGTCGTCGCCCTTGTCGGCGGTGCCATCGGCGCCGTCGTCGCGGATTCCGCGCGCGTCCTCACCACCTCGACGGTGCGCATCGCCGACGCCCCGGACACCGTGGCCGGGCCCGGTAACACCGTCGGCGAGGTGGCCCAGCGGGTTCAGCCCGCGGTGGTGAACATCCAGGTCTCCTCCCCGTCCGCGCGCGGCGAGGGATCCGGCATCGTGATCGACCCTCAGGGCTACATCGTCACCAACAACCACGTCGTGACCATGGACGGGGCGACCGACCGCGCGGACATCGACGTCGTGTTCTCCGACGGCTCCCGCGCCCCCGCCGAGATGGTGGGACGCGACCCCGCCACCGACCTGGCCGTCCTCAAGGTCGAGGGGGTGGAGAACCTCACCGTCGCGGCACTGGGCGATTCGGACAGCGTCGAGGTGGGCGAACAGGTGATCGCGATCGGCTCCCCGCTCGGATTGGTGCGGACGGTCACCGAGGGCATCGTCTCGGCCACCCAGCGACCGATCGCTCTCGGCGAGTCCACCTCGGACGGCGACGTGGTGATCGACGCCATCCAGACCGACGCGGCCATCAACCCGGGCAACTCCGGCGGTCCGCTCATCGACGGCACCGGCGCCGTCATCGGCATCAACACCTCGATCTTCACGCAATCGGGCGGATCCATCGGGCTCGGCTTCGCCATTCCCGTCAACGACGTCCGTGACATCGCGACCTCCTTGATGACGGAGGGCGCCGTCCAGCACGCCACGATCGGGGTCAACGCGCGTAAGGCCGACAACGGATCGGTCGAGGGCGCCGAGATCGTGAACGTCCGCGACGGCTCGGCCGCCCAGGAGGGCGGACTCAGGGAGGGCGACGTGGTGACCAAGGTCGGTGACCGCCCGGTGCGATCGTCCGACGAGCTGGTGGTCGCGGTGCGGCGCGCCGGGGCGGACGACGACGTCCCGGTCGAGGTCGTCCGTGACGGGAGCCGCGTCGAACTGACCGTTCGTCCGGTGCTGGGCTGACCGCCGCCCCCGTGGGCGACGTCTCACTCCCGTGGACGCGCCGGACGACGTATCCTCGACAGCGATATGTTCACGAACGTGGGGTGGTCCGAGCTACTGGTGCTCGGCGTTGTCGCGCTGGTGGTCCTGGGGCCTGAACGGTTGCCGGAGGCCGCCCGGTGGCTCGCCTCCGCGATCCGCAAGGTCAAGGAGTTCGCGGGCAACGCCCAGCAGCAGCTCAAGGACGACTACGGAGCGGATTTCGATGAGTTCAAGGAGCCACTCCAGCAGCTCAACGAACTGCGTGGACTGAGCCCGCGGGCGATGGTCACCAAGCATCTGCTCGATGGCGACGATTCGTTGTTCTCCGGCAACTTCGACGCCGCGGCGCCCGCCGGGGGCGCGGTGGCGGCCGGCCCCGCGGTCACCGGCCCGGCCACCACCGGCCCTTCGGCCACCGGCTCGACCTCGGGAACCGCGCCGCGGCCCACCAAGCCGCAGTCGGCTTCCGGTACGAGTTCCACGGCGGCACCCGCTCCGTCATCGCCGAGCGGCGCGACGAACTGGGACGACGCGACCTGAACCCAGGTGTCGCACTGACTCTGCTGCGGTCCGCCCGGGGCGGGCCGCTCTCGGCGGCCCGCCCCGGCCTCGGATGTCAGAGGTGGCGGGTGGTGTCGATCCCGAGGTTCATGCCGGCGAGGCCGCGGGGGCGCACCGCGAGGCCGTCGGCGATCTCCAGGTAGGCCTTGCCGGCGGGGGAGTCCGGCGCGGCGAGAACGATCGGGGTGCCCTCGTCGCCGTGCTCGCGCACGGCCTGTTCCAGGGGGACCTGGCCGAGCAGCTTGACCGTCGCGCCGACGGAGCGGGACAGATTGGCCGCCACCTCCGCTCCGCCACCACTGCCGAAGACGTCCATCCGGGTCCCGTCCGGGAGTTCGAGCCAGGACATGTTCTCGATGACGCCGGCGATTCGCTGACGGGTCTGCAGCGCGATCGACCCGGCCCGCTCGGCGACCTCGGCGGCCGCCTGCTGCGGGGTCGTCACGACGAGGATCTCCGCGGACGGGATGAGCTGCGCGATGGAGATCGCCACGTCACCGGTGCCGGGCGGCAGGTCCATGAGCAGGACGTCCAGGTCTCCCCAGTAGACGTCGGCCAGGAACTGCTGGAGCGCGCGGTGGAGCATGGGGCCGCGCCAGACCACCGGGGTGTTGCCCTTGGTGAACTGGGCGATCGAGATCACCTTCACGTCGTGCGCGACCGGCGGCAGGATCATCTGCTCGACCTGGGTCGGGCGGGCGTCCGTCCCCAGCATCCGGGGGATCGAGTGGCCGTAGATGTCCGCGTCGAGGACGCCGACCGACAGTCCACGCTCGGCGAGGGCCGTGGCGAGGTTGACCGTCGCGGTGGACTTGCCCACGCCGCCCTTGCCGGAGGCGACCGCGTAGACGCGGGTGAGGTTGCCGGGCTGGGCGAACGGGATGACGGGCTCGGCGGCGTCACCGCGAAGGTGCTTACGCAGCTCCGTTCGCTGTTCGTCGCTCATCACGTCGAGCTCGACGC
The DNA here is from genome assembly GCF_053645265.1 of Dietzia sp. NPDC055343. Taxonomy (NCBI): domain Bacteria; kingdom Bacillati; phylum Actinomycetota; class Actinomycetes; order Mycobacteriales; family Dietziaceae; genus Dietzia; species Dietzia sp. NPDC055343. The sequence continues at coordinate 182,665 of NZ_JBSHMJ010000002.1, forward strand.
CCACTTCGCCCACACCGGGGACGTCGGACACCGCGGCCCGGACGCGGTCGGTGATGGTGTCCCGCATGGGACACGTCGCGACGGTCAGGTAGATCCCGACGTCGACTCTGCCGGTGGCGGGATCCACCTCCACGCCCTTGACCATGCCGAGCTCGGTGAGCGGCTTACGGATCTCCGGATCATCGACCTTGGCCAGCGCGGCGCGGATCGATTCTTCGCTGGGTGCACTCATGATGACCCGAGTCTAGGCGTCATGGCACGCCGTGACGATTCAGGCCGGGGGAGGAGGGCAGAACGGTGCGATACAGGGCAACTCGATCTCGGGAAGTGCGAACGGCGCGGGCGGTGCCGGAGGAGCCGGCACCTCGACGACGGGCGGAGCAGACGGCTCCGGGGTCGACGGCGGCGGCTCCGGCGGCGGAGGAGTGGACGACTCCGGCACCTCGGTGCATCCGGGGACCGGACCCTCCGGCTGGCCCGGCTCGGCCGGCTCGGGGGCTGCGGTCGGGGTGCCTTCCCAGCCCTCGGGGCACTTCTCCGGGGGTTTTGGCTCCTCGTGCGTCGGCTTGGGCTGGTGGATCGGCGGTAGGTCGGACGGGAGCGGGAACGCGTTGACGGCGTAACCGTGGGCCCAGGCGTTGACGTTGGCGACGTAGGCCAGCGAGTTGTTGTAGGCCAGGATGGCCCGGGTCCGTGCTGCCGGGTCCGCCATGGAGCCGCCCTGATTGCACAGCAGGGTGGCCGCGGCCAGGGCCCCGTCATAGATGTTGTTGGGGTCGGCCACCCCGTCGTCGTTCCCATCGCGGCCCAGGAGCGCCCAGGTCGACGGGATGAACTGCACCGGGCCGACAGCCCGATCGAAGTCGGCGTCACCGTCGAAACGGCCGCCGTCGGTGTCCGTGATGACGGCTGTGCCCGGAATGGAACCGTCGAGGCGGGGTCCGACGATGCGGCCGATCGTGTTCCCGTGGACGTCGAACTTTCCGCGGCCCTGGTTGGATTCGACCTGGCCGATGCCGGCGAGGACCGTCCAATCCATCTCGCACGCGGGCTGCTCGGCGCTCAACCGGTCGGTCGCGCGGTGGTAGGCGTCGAGCGCGATCCCCGGGATGCCGAGGGGGCCGTCCGGGATCGTCGCCGGCTGGATGTGTGCGGCGCCGGGGTCGTCCGGGGCGGGAGCGGGCTCATCGGAGGGGGCCGGCTCGTTCTCCGAGGTGACCGGGCTCTCCGTGACGACGGGGGAGTGCGGGGCGGACTCCGCGAGGGGGGTGATGTCCGGGGCCTCCGGTGGGCTGTTGTCCATCGACAGTCCGACGGAGGCCAGGACCGCGATCGCCGTCGCGGTCACCGCGGCACTGGTCAGCACCTTGCGATCAGCGTTCTGCGCGACTTTGCGCAAGACTTCCCCCTACTGCTCAGCGGATGCGGCAAGCGACTTGTACGCCCCACGATGCTCGCCCCCTCGGGCGCATCCGGCCGGGCCGACGTTACTCCCGGCCCCTGGTATCAGGATCGTTTTTACCGTCAACAGTGTTACCTGCGCCACTGTTTAGTCCGGCGAGCAGAGTCTCGATCCTCTCGACCGAATCGCGCAGATCGTCGATTTCACGGCGGAGATAGTCACGGGTCACGTTCTCGCCGACCGACAATCGGACCGACGCCAGCTCGCGGGCGAGGAATTCGGTGTCGGCTTTGGTCTGGGTGGCCCGGAGCCGGTCCTCCTTGAGTGCCGACTTGTCCCGGTCCTCCTGACGGTTCTGCGCGAGCAGGATGAGCGGGGCGGCGTACGCGGCCTGCGTCGAGAACGCCAGGTTGAGCAGGATGAACGGGTAGGGGTCGAAACGAAGCGCCACCACGGCGACGTTGATGATGATCCACACGATCACCACCACGGTCTGGATGAGCAGGTACGTGCCGGTGCCGAAGAACCGGGCGACGGCCTCGCTGTAACGCCCCACCGCATCGGAATCGAAGCTGATGCGGGGGCGGCGGGAGGTGACCGGCGTGGACAGCGGAGAGCGCGATGATGGTTCGGTCACTTCTGATCCTTCTCCCCGTCGTCGTGGAGGTCCATATCGCGCCAGTCCTCGGGCAGGAGGTGATCCAGCAGGTCGTCCACTGCCACGGCGCCGAGGAGATGCCCCTCGTCGTCCACGACGGGCCCGCACACGAGGTTGTAGGTGGCGAAGAAGCGGGTCACCGCGTCCACCGAATCCGTGGGGCGCAGCGAGGACAGGCTCGTGTCGACGGTTTCCGCGACCATCGTCGACGGCAGTTCCCGCAGCAGCGCCTGGATGTGCACACAGCCCAGGTACTTTCCCGTCGGCGTGGCGGTGGGTGGTCGGACGACAAAGACGAGACTGGCCACCGCCGGACTGAGATCGGGATTGCGGCAGTGTGCGAGTGCCTCGGCCACGGTCGTTTGCGGCGTGAGGACGATCGGCTCCGGCGTCATCAGGCCACCGGCCGTGTCGGCGTCGTACGTCAACAGCATCCGGACCGGTGCGGAGTCCTCGGGGTTCATCCGTTCGAGGAAGGATTCCGCGTCCTTCTCGGGGAGCTCGCCGAGGAGGTCCGCGGCGTCCTCCGGATCCATGGCCTCGAGAACGTCCGCCGCGCGCTCGAGTTCGAGACGGGTCACGATCTCGGTCTGCTCGTCGTGGGGCAGCTCCTGGAGGATGTCGGCCAGCCGCTCGTCATCGAGTGTGCGGGCGACCTCGAGCCGTCGGACCTCCGGCAGTTCGCGTAGTGCGTTGGCCACGTCGGCCGGACGCATGTCGGCGAACTGCTCGACCAGGCTCTCGGCGCCATGGCCGGGAGCACCGATTGCCGTGTCGTCCATCCCGCTGATCCGGTTCCACGGATAGATCGACACGGGGCCCCGACGGCTCAGTGGTGTGCGACCTCGGCGGACCCGGGCGGCCACCCGGGAGACCAGCCAGTCCCTCGAGCGTTGACGCTCGATCTCCACATCGACGACCTGGTGCCGTACGGACCCTGCGGAACCGTCGGCCGACCCCGGACCCGCCTGGTCGGTCTCCACGTTGATGATCGAGTCGACGAGGGAACCCAGTACGACGTTCTCGCCCGGGCGGGACTGGAAGCGGTGCAGGTTGATGGTTCCGGACACCAGCGACACGGACCGGGGATCGATGGAGGCGACCCGGAGCATGGGGACGAAGATCCTGCGCCGGGTCGGCAGCTCGACCACGAGTCCGATGACCCTGGGAGGTCTGGGCCCGGATCGCATCGTCACCACGACGTCACGAATGCGTCCGATGTCATCCCCGTCAGGTCCGATCACCGGAAGCCCGGCTAGCCTGGCGACGAAGGCCTTGTTGAGGTTCGCCATGCGGACCAGGCTAGTCATCGAACGGCGGCAGCCGTACGCCGAACCTGACCTGAGGGAGAGCCACCCACGATGAGAGACGCCTCGCACAGGACGCCAGTTCCCTCTGATCCGGCGGCCGCGATCGCCGACCTCCGCTCGCGGCCGCGACGGACCGTCCTGGCCGTCCCGGGTAGCAGCGTCAAGATGATCGGCAAGGCCAGGGGTCTGCAGGTGGACGAGGTGTTCTTGGATCTCGAGGACGCCGTCGCCGGGCCAGCCAAGGAGGAGGCCCGCGGCAACGTCGTGGAGGCGCTGCTGGCGGGAGGGTTCGCGGCACCCACCGTCGTGGTCCGGGTGAACGCCTGGGACACCGAGTACACGGTGCGCGATGTCACCGAGGTGGTGGGGCGGGCCGGCGCGCACGTCGATGCGCTCCTGCTGCCGAAGGTCCGTACCGCGTCAGAGGTGGTCGCCCTCGACCTGGTGCTCTCGCAGGTGGAGAAGGCGGCGGGCCTGCCGGTCGGTCACATCGGGATCGAGCCCCAGATCGAGGACGCACTGGGTCTGACCAACATCAACGAGATCGCCACGGCCAGCCCTCGGGTGCTGACGTTGGTGTTCGGCCCGGCGGACTTCATGGCGTCGGTCGGGATGCGGACCCTGACGGTCGGCGAGCAGCCGGACGGCTATGCCCCGGGCGACGCCTACCACCATGTATTGATGTCGATTCTCGTCGCGGCGCGGGCACACGGGCTGCAGGCGATCGACGGCCCGTTCCTCAAGGTGCGCGACGAGGAGGGATTCCGTCGCGCGGCCGCCCGGACCGCGGCCCTGGGTTTCGACGGCAAGTGGGTGCTCCACCCGGCACAGGTGGACGCGGGCAACGAGGTCTTCAGCCCGCGCCAGGCGGAGTTCGACAAGGCCGAGGGGATCCTCGCGGCCTATGCGCATTCGACGTCCGAAGAGGGGGGCGCCCGCGGCGCGGTGATGTTCGGCGACGAGATGCTCGATGAGGCCAGCCGTAAGATGGCACTGGTGGTCTCCGCGCGCGGCCGCGCGGCCGGGATGACCGTCTCGGACGAGGCCACCTCGAACGGGTGACCCCCGGAAGGAGAGATTGATGACCTCTCGCGTGAACATGACGACCGGCGGTACGCGGGGCGGGCGGACCCCGGGGCTGCCCACCCCGCCGACCGGCTGGGTGGTCGGCTCGTACTCGACCTACGAGCAGGCCCAGGCTGCCGTCGACCATCTGGCGGACGAGGAGTTCCCGGTCCACGAGGTCACCATCGTCGGTGTCGATCTGATGCAGGTCGAGCGGGTGACCGGTCGTCTGACGTGGCCCAAGGTCCTGCTGGGCGGCCTGGCCACCGGTGCATGGCTCGGACTCTTCGTGGGCCTGCTGCTCGGGATATTCACCCAGCCGATGTGGGGGGTCGTGCTGACCGGTCTCGTGGGCGGGTCGGTGTTCGGTATCGTCTCGGCCTCCCTGTCGTATGCGGCGACCAGGGGTAAGCGGGATTTCGCGTCGACGCAGCAACTGGTCGCCGGCCGGTACGACGTTCTGTGCGAGCCCGCCAACGCAGAGCGGGTGCGCGATGAACTCGCGCGGTTCGGGATGAAGTGATGACGGGTGGTTTCCCGCCCGGTTCCCCGGGCGTACTGGAGTCGGTCCGCGCGCATCTCGAGAAGCACTACGGCCCACAGCCGCAGGAGGCGTCGGTGACGTTCCTCGGCGCGCCCCCGATCCGCGTCCTGCGGTTCGTGGAGGTGGAGACAGGGCTGGTCCGCTACGTCTCGCTCGGGTGCTCCGCCGAGCCGATGGGTGACCCCTCGGCGCTGGTGCCGGACCCGACCGCGCCCCGCGCGGAACTGAGTCTGGTCCTGCAGGGCGGAGTCGACGGGCTGGTCCGGGCGCTGTCCGTGCTCGCAGCGGCGCCCGCGGTCGAGGGGCTGGTGCTGTCGGAGGGCGCGCTCATCGATCTCGGGGAGCCCCTCTGGCCGGGAGCCGCATTCACGGCGGTGATCCTCCGTGCCCCCGAGATCCCGGACGTCGAGTTGCCCGGTGAGACGGCGTCGGTCTCCGTGTTCCGCGCGGTCCCCGTCACCCATACGGAGGCTGCCTGGGTCCGGATGAAGGGCGCGGCCGAACTGGAGGAGGCCTGGGCGGAGGCCGGGATCGACGTCACCGATCCGGCACGCGCGGCGGTGAACCCGGGGATGTCCCGCTGACCCTCCGGCGCGGGATCAGAGCCAGTCGTTCTTCCGGAATATCCAGAACAGTCCGACGCAGATCCCGGCCATGATCGCCAGGACCAGGAAATAGGCGTAGCTGATGTTCAGCTCCGGCATGTTCTCGAAGTTCATGCCATAGACGCCGGCGATCATGGTTGGCACGGCGGCGATCGCCACCCACGCCGAGATCCGGCGCATATCGGTGTTCTGGCGTACCCCGACCATGGCCACCGCGGCACCCACCAGCGAGGTCATCTGCTCGTCGAGGACCGCCACCTCGGCCACCGCCCGCGCGTGGTGGTCCTGCGCATCGCGGAAGTAGTGCCGGATGTCCCGCGGGACGAGGTCCAGATGATCCAGCGAGAGCCTCTGCAGCGGGCGCGTCAGCGGGGAGATGTTGTGCTTGAGCTCCAGTAGCTCGCGTTTGAGTAGATAGATCTGTTCGATGTCGACGTCGGCCCGGGGTTGGAAGAGCGCGGTCTCGAGCTCGTCGACATCCTGTCGGATCTCGTCCGCGACCTCGAGGTAGCTGTCGATCATCCGGTCGGCGACGGCATGCATGACGCTCGCGGGTCCCTGGGCGAGCCTGTCCGGCGACTTCTCCAGTTCGCTCCGGATCCCGGCCAGCTCCGCGAACTCGCCGTGTCGGACGGTCACCACGAAATCGCGGCCCAGGATCACCATCGCCTCGCCGGTGGAGACGATGGCACTGACGTCGTTCAGCGTGTCGTGCGCCAGGTACTTCACAGCCGCGAGATTGAGGACGAGAGTGTCCTCGTAGGCCTCCAGTTTCGGGCGTTGCGCACCGTTGGTGGCGTCTTCGGTGATGAGCTCGTGAATTCCGAACTCGCTCGCCAGGGAGGCCATCTGGTGGGCGTCCGGCGCGAGCAGACCGAGCCAGACGAACCCCCGGCCCTCGGACCGGACCCGGCGGATCGCATCCAGGTAGGTGACCTCGCCGGGAGTGCGGGCCCCGTCCACGTAGACCCCGCAGTCGACAACGGCGTGATCGGTGCGAGTGTGGAGCTGTGATGACGCCACGCGGGAAACGGACGCGCGACGGCGACGACGGGGGAGTGCGGGCACCGGCCCTCCTTCTGCTGGTCGACCTCGACATTATCGGCACGCCGGGGACTCGGCGTGACGTGGCCGAGTTTGGGCTGGGAGACTGGACTGTCGAAGGCGCCCCGCACCGACGCGGGGGCGGCGCGAGGAAGGGCGTGGTCGGATGCGGCGGACGTGGGGACGAGCCGGGTGGCGGACGGCTGCGCTGGCGGTTGTCGCGGGTGTCGCGGTGTCCGGATGCCAGGCGCAGTCGTCGATCGTCCCGGCGCACGAGGACGCCCCGGTGGTGGTGATCGAGACCGCGTCGTTCGCCGAGGCCGAGGTCATCGGATACATCTACGGCAACGCGCTCATTCGCGAGGGCTGGCGTGTGCAGCCCCGCCCGCAATCCGGCACCGGGGCTGAGGTCGTGGAGTCCGTGGCGAACGGCGAGGCCACGTTCACGGTGGGGTTCACCGGGAGTCTGCTGCGTCAGTTCGCCCCCGGCTCGCCGGCGGTGGCGGCCGATGAGGTCTACCCGGCGATGATGGCGGCCCTCCCGGAGGGCGTCACCGCGGGCGATCCGGCGCCGGCGGAGGACAAGCCCGCTCTGGTGGTCTCGCGCAACACCTCCGAGACGCACGGGCTCAGCACGATGTCGGATCTGGCGGGGCGGTGCGGTGAGTTCACGATGGGGGCCCGGGCGGAGATGCTCGCCGACCGCGAGCTGTTCACGGAGATCTCGCAGATCTACGATTGCGTGTTCGCCCGCCAGGTGGCGCTCGGTCCGAACCCGCGGGTCGTGCTCGATGCCCTGCGCTCCGGTCAGATCGGGGTCGGTGGGATGCGCTCGTCGGATCCGGTCCTCCACGAGGGGGACATGGTGATGTTGGACGACGACGACAACGCCATCACCGCGCAACATCTGGTTCCGGTGTTCCGCAAGGGCTCGCTCACGGAGGACCAACTCGCTCTGGTGAACCGGATCAGCGGTGAGCTGACGACAGACGATGTGCGTGAACTCCTACTGGGGATCGAGTTCGGGTCGGCTTCGGCGGTCGCGCTGGCCGACTTCTGGCTGAACGAACACGGCTACTGACCCGGGTCGATTCCGGGTGAGCCGGCCGGGGCCGGCTCCGCCGTCCCGCTCACCCCGCGAGACCACAAAGGGCCCGTCCGCACCGGACGGGCCCTTCGTGGTGTTCAGCGACGGGTCACTCGAATGCTTCGTCGACCAGAGCCTTCTGCTCGACGGCGTGGACCTTGCTCAGTCCGGTCGAGGTGGCGGCCATGGGTCGACGCGAGACCCGCTTGAGGCGCGGGAAGTTCTCGATCCGCTCCGGCAGCTCGAGGGCGAGGAAGCTCCAGGCACCCTGGTTGGCCGGCTCCTCTTGGACCCACCGGACCTCGGAGAGGTTCGGGTAGCGGTCCAGAGCCTCCCGCAGGCGACGGTGCGGGATCGGGTGGAGCTGCTCGAGGCGAACGATCGCGACGTCGTCACGCTCGTCCTTGTCGCGACGCGCGGCCAGCTCGTAGTAGAGCTTTCCGGACACCAGCAGCATCGTGGTGACCTTGCTCGCGTCGGCGTTGCCGTCGATGAACGCGGGGTCGTCCAGCACCGAGCGGAACTTGCCCGTGGTGAAGTCCTCGACCGCGCTGACGGCCTTCTTGTTGCGCAGCATCGACTTGGGCGTGAACACGACCTGCGGGCGCTTGATGCCGGTGGCATGGCGGCGCATGAGGTGGAAGTAGTTCGCCGGGGTCGAGGGCTGTGCCACCGTCATGGAGCCCTCAGCACACAGCTGCAGGAACCGCTCGATGCGTCCGGACGTGTGGTCCGGGCCCATGCCCTCGTGGCCGTGCGGCAGCAGCAGCGTGACCGAGGACTTCTGGCCCCACTTGGCCTCGCCCGAGGAGATGTACTCGTCGATGATGGTCTGGGCGCCGTTGACGAAGTCGCCGAACTGGGCCTCCCACATGACGAGCGCCTCGGGGTCACCCACCGAGTAGCCGTACTCGAATCCGAGACCCGCGTACTCGGTGAGGGCGGAGTTCCACACCTCGAAGCGGCCCTCGGCCCCGTCCAGATGCTGGAGGGGGGAGTACGTCTCGGCGGTCGTCTTGTCGACGATCATGACGTGCCGCTGGGTGAAGGTACCGCGCTGCGAGTCCTGGCCGGCGAGACGGACCGTGCGGCCCTCCAGCGTGAGGGAGCCGATGGCGAGCAGCTCCGCGAACGCCCAGTCGATGTTGCCGTTGTAGGCCATCTTCTGGCGGGCCTCGTAGACGGGCTTGACGCGCGGGTGGATGTGGAAGCCCTCCGGCAGGTTGCCGAAGGAGTCACCGATGGCGTGCACGACGGACTCGTCGATCGCGGTGACCACGCGCGGGAGCGGCTGGTCGGGCTCGATGGACTGCGACGCCGTCACGGGGTGCTTCTCGAGCTCGCGGACCTCGTTGAAGACCCGCTCGAGCTGTCCCTGGAAGTCGCGGAGAGCGTTCTCCGCCTCCTTCTCGGTGATGTCACCACGTCCGACGAGATCCTCGGTGTACGACTGACGGACGCTCTTCTTGCCGTCGATCACCTCGTACATCCGCGGCTGCGTCATCGACGGGTCGTCGGCCTCGTTGTGGCCGCGACGGCGGTAGCAGACGAGGTCGATGACGACGTCCTTCTTGAACTCCTGACGGAAGTCCATCGCCAGGCGGGCGACGCGGACACACGCCTCCGGATCGTCACCGTTGACGTGGAAGATCGGCGCGCCGACCATCTTGGCCACGTCGGTGCAGTACTGGCTGGAGCGACCGGCCCCGGGGGCGGTCGTGAAGCCGATCTGGTTGTTCACCACGATGTGGATCGTGCCGCCGGTCCGGTACCCCTCGATGAGCGAGAGGTTGAGGGTCTCGGCGACCACACCCTGGCCGGCGAACGCGGCATCGCCGTGCAGCATCAGCGGCACGACGGGGTACTCGGCACGCCGCTCGGCGTCCTCGATGAGGTCGTGCTTGGCGCGGACGATGCCCTCGAGGACCGGGTCGACGGCCTCGAGATGGGACGGGTTGGCGGTCAGCGAGACCTTGATCTCGTTGTCGCCGAACATCTGGTACTGGATGCCCTCGGCGCCGAGGTGGTACTTCACGTCGCCCGAGCCGTGGGCGGCCGAGGGGTCCATGTTGCCCTCGAACTCGGTGAAGATCTGCCGGTACGGCTTGCCCACGATGTTGGCCAGCACGTTGAGACGACCGCGGTGCGGCATGCCGATGACGACCTCGTCCAGACCGAACTCGGCGGCCTCGTCGATGACCGCGTCCATCATCGGGATGACGGACTCGGCGCCCTCGAGGGAGAAGCGCTTCTGGCCGACGTACTTGGTCTGCAGGAAGGTCTCGAACGCCTCGGCGGCGTTGACCTTGGACAGGATGTACTTCTGCTCGGCGACCGTCGGCTTGTCGTCGACACCCTCGATGCGGTCCTGGAGCCAGCCGCGCTGTTCGTTCTCCAGGATGTGGGTGTACTCGATACCGATCTTGCGGCAGTAGGCGGCCCGGAGCGCGGACAGCACGTCGCGCAGCCGCATCCGGTCCTTGCCGACGAACCCGCCGACCGAGAACTTGCGGTCCAGGTCCCACAGGGTGAGCTCGTGCGAGTTCACGTCTAGGTCGGGGTGGAACGTGCGACGACGCTGGGCGTGCATGCCGTCCAGCGGGTCGATGTCCGCCATGAGGTGACCGCGGTTGCGGTAGGCGGCGATCAGCTCGAGGACGCGGGCGTCCTTGTCCACGCGCGGATCGGTGATGTCCTTGCGCCAGCGGACCGGCTCGTAGGGGATGCCGAGGGCGCCGAAGATCTCGTCGTAGAAACCGTCGTCGATGAGCAGGCGGTGGATCTCACGGAGGAACTCGCCCGATTCGGCGCCCTGGATGACGCGGTGGTCGTAGGTCGAGGTGAGCGTGGTGATCTTGCCGATCGCGGAGTTCGCGAGCTGCTCCTCGCTGGCGCCCTGGAACTCGGCCGGGTACTCCATCGCACCCACGCCGAGGATGGCGCCCTGACCGACGGTCAGACGCGGCACCGAGTGCACGGTGCCGATGCCTCCCGGGTTGGTCAGCGAGATGGTGACACCGGAGAAGTCGTCCATCGTCAGCTTGCCGACGCGGGCCCGCGAGACGATGTCCTCGTAGGCGTCGAGGAATTCACGGAAGTCGAGCTTCTCGCAGTTCTTGATCGCGGCCACGACGAGGCTGCGGCCGTTCTTGGTCTTCATGTCGATCGCCAGACCGAGGTTGATCCCGGTCGGGGTGACGGTGTTCGGCTTACCGTCGATCTCCTCGAAATGGTTGTTCATGTTCGGGTAGGCCTTGATGGCCTGCACCATGGCGTACCCGATGAGGTGGGTGAACGAGATCTTGCCGCCGCGGGTGCGCTTGAGGTGGTTGTTGATGACCACCCGGTTGTCGATCATCAGCTTGGCCGGCACGGCGCGGACAGATGTCGCCGTGGGCAGCGTCAGCGAGGCGTTCATGTTCTTGACGATCGCGCCCGCCGGACCGCGCAGCACCTTGGTCTCGGGCTCCTCCGGCGGCGAATACTCGGGGGTCGTCGACTTGGAGGGGGCCGGGACGTCGGGCTTGTTCCGTGTCTCCGGGGTGCGTACCGGCGCCGGTACGCCCTCGCCGCGGGCCTTGCGGGCCGGAGCGGCGTCCGAATCGGGCTTGGCGGCCACGTCCTTGGCGGAGGCGGTCGGGGTGACGTCGTCGACTGTCAGGTCCGAGCTCTTCTCAGCCGCCTTCTTCGCGTCACCCCCCGCCGCGGCGGTGCCGTTGGACGAGTTCCTGCCGGAGGCGGAGGCGGCCTGCGGGTTGGCCTTGAAGAACTCGTGCCAGGACTCATCCACAGAGGAGGGGTCCTTGGCGAAGCGCTCGTACATCTCGTCTACGAGCCACTGATTCTGTCCGAATTGTGAGACGGTGTTGCTCACGATCTTGTGGTGCCTCTCTGGTTCTGTGGTGGGTTTCACACGGCGATGACACTCAGGCTAGACGTTCTGCCCGCAGCGGGCCTTCCGATCTCACCTGACAGGGGGATGCCACGCCTCGGTCACCCGGGGTTCACCCGGCCAACCAGGAAAGTGGGGGAGTGCCGAACGTGGCGTCGGCGGTGTCCACCACGGTCCGTCCGAGCTTGCGGTTGCCCCAGCCGCCGATGGCCGCGCCCAGGCCGGCCGGGGCGAGTTTGCCCAATGCCAACCCCGCCCGCTTCACCGCGAACTTGCGGACGAAACGATGCATCATCCTCGAGTTGATCTCCTTGAGGCCGGGTACGCGCAGCACCCTGCTCGCCAGCGACGCCCGGGAGGCCGAGCCCGCCCCGGAGCCGACGGCGTTGGCCAGGACGGCGGTGCCGGAGGCGCCGAGCATGACGGTCATGACCAGCAGTTCCTCGTGCTCGCCTTCGCGGACGTCCACGCCATGCACCTCGGCGACGGCAAGGGTGTAGAACGCGGCCGCCTCGAGGAAGACGAGCGATTCGGCACCGATCGCGCCGAAGGCGATGATGGTGCCGATCCCGGGGACGGCGGCGGTTCCGCCCACGGCCGCGCCCGAGGCGGTGACGGCGCCGAGGAACAACGAATCGAGCCGCGAACGGATCTGTGCCGGACTCTCGTCCGGGTGGTCCTGGCGTAGCTTGTGCACGTACCGGCGTGCGGCGCCGGACTGGAGTCTGATCGCTCGTCGGAGCGCTGCGGTGACCACCCCCGCGGCGGGGCCGGAGACGTCGGGCCGGGAAGTGTCGTCGTCGGACACGGGCTCACCTTCTTCCCTCGAGGTACGAGCTGGCGGGTGGCGCCGCGGGTCCCGGGTTCGGGTCCCGCTACGGAAACCAGGCTACGTACCCGCACGATAATCGTGCGGGCAGGTGGTCAGGGCAGGACGCGCTCGGTGTAGGTGTTGCCGAACACGCGGTCCGGGTCGAGGCGGTCACGCACGGCGACGAAATCGTCGAAGTGTTCGACCATCGAGGAGAGGTCGTCGGCGCCGCGGGTGTGCATCTTCCCCCAGTGCGGGCGGCCGTCCGCGGCGAGGAAGATCTCCTCGGCGAGCCGGAACAGTTCCGTGTGGTCCATGCGGTGGTACTGATGCACCGCGATGTAGCAGACCTCGCGGCCGTGGGCAGTCGAGAGCCACACGTCGTCGGCGGCGGCGAAGCGCACCTCCATCGGGAACGGGGTCAGCACGCCCGAGCGGTCGATCATGTCGCGGATGTCGCCGAGCACCGCGCCGGCCGCGGCGATCGGCACCGCGTACTCCATCTCGCGGAAGCGCACGCGACGCGGCGAGGCGAACACACGGTAGCTGCGATCCGTGAAGGTGCGTGCGGAGAGTGCGCGCGCGGTGAAGCGGTTCAGTCGCGGGGTGATCGAGGGACGCCGCGTCGCCGCCCGGCAGACCGCCTCGAAACCCTCGTTGGAGAGGAACTCGTCGCTGATCGCCGACTGCAGCCGGCCCACCGGTCTGAGGTCCGCGTCCCCCGGCAGGCGGGTGTTGCGTTTGACGTTGATCGCGTCGGTGTGGGGGAACCAGTAGAACTCGGCGTGGTCGGCCGAGCGTGCGAACCCCTCCATGTCCTGCAGGACGGCGGAGAGCGTCCACGGACGTTCGTCGGCGTGCAGGGCGAACGCCGGCACACACCGGATCGTCATCTTGGTGATGATCCCCAGGGCGCCGATCCCGAGCCGGGCCGCCGCGAACACGTCGGGGTGGGAATCGCGCGAGCAGGACATCACGGTCCCGTCGGCGGTGACGAGTTGGAGCCCCACCACGGTGGCCGGGAGGCCGGGGGCCCGGCACCCGGTGCCGTGGGTCCCGGTCGAGACCGCGCCCGCGAGGGACTGCTCGGCGAAGTCTCCGAGATTGGGCTGTGCGAGCCCGAGGTCCCACAGCAGCGGGCCGAGGCGATGCAGCCGCGTCCCGGCCCAGACGGTGACGTCCGCGCCGTTCACCCGGCCGTCGGCGCCCCGGGTGGGGACGATGGACTCGATCCCGGTGAGGTCGTCGAGGGAGATGAGGACCCCGTCCGTCGCCGCGGCCGGGGTGAACGAGTGTCCGGCTCCGACACACTTGACGCGGGTTCCCGATTCCGCCGCGGAGATCACCGCGGCGGTGACCTCGGCGACGGTCGTGGGGGCGGTGCGCCGAATCGGGTCGGCCACCACGTTGCCGGTCCAGTTCGTCCAAGGGGCTGCCGGGGTCGTCATGGATGCTGAGGTTACCCGCCGGCGGGCGGCCGTAGGTGATACCGAACGTCGGACCTGACCCGCGGCTATACGGTGGTGACGGAAAGGTCCGACGTCCCGGTTAACACTGTCAGCGTCGTCGTCGGCGTCGTACGATGAACGGGTGACCAGACGACTTCCTGCCGATCAGCGCCGTGCGCAACTTCTCCGGGCCGCCCTGGAGATCGCCGAACACGACGGGCTGGGGGCTGTGACCGTCCGGGGCGTCGCCGAGCGCGCAGGCGTGTCGCTCGGCGTGGTCCACTACTGCTACACCGATAAGGAAGAACTTCTGCGCGAACTGATCGGGGCGGTGAACTCCGAAGTCCACCAGGCGGCCACCGCGTTCGTCAGCGTGGACTTCGATTCCGGGGTCAGCGGCGTGAACGGGCTGCGGCAGCGTCTGTACGAGGCCATCGACCTGGTCTGGGCGGTCATCACCGCCTCGCCGGACCGGCAGCTCCTCACCTACGAGATCGTGTCCTATTCCCTGCGTACCTACGGGTTGCCCGAGGTGGGGCTGGCGCGTGATCAGCAGGAATCCAACGAGGCGATCGTCCGTTCGGTGCTCGAACGCACTGCCGCCTCCGCGGGCATGCGGTGGGGGATGGGCCTGGACGAGATCACCCGGGTGGTGCTGGCGATCGTCGTCGGTATCGGTCAGAGGTGGCAGATCTATCGCGACGACGACGAGGCGAACACCCTCCTGCACCATGCCGTCGACCTGGTCGTGCGCGACGCGCAGGCCCTGGACGCCGCGTGATCCGGGGATGACGCCGGTGTCGGACGTGACGGCCGCGCTCGAGGCGGCCACCTCGGAGCTCGACGCGCCGCTGGCGGCACTACATCTGCCGAGCCTGCGGGCGAACCTCGAGGATCTCCGTCGACGGGCCGCAGGGACCCGAATCCGGATCGCGAGCAAGTCGGTGCGGTCGCGGGGGGTGTTGCGAGAGGCGCTCGGACAGGGCCTCCGGGGCGACGGCGCGGTGAGCGGGATCATGGCTTATTCGCTGTCCGAGGCGTTGTGGCTGGTCGAATCCGGCTGTGACGACGTCCTTCTGGGCTATCCGACTGTGGACCGCGCGGCGCTCACCGCGTTGGCGGGCGACGAGGGGGCGCTGGCGGCGGTCACGCTGATGGTGGACGACGTCCGACAACTCGATATCGCCCGTGACGCCGGCGCGACCGGTGCTCGCGTGTGCGTTGACGTGGACTGTTCGCTCCGCCTGGGCCCCGTCCACCTCGGCGTGCGCCGGTCGCCGTTGCGGGACTCCACGGACGTAGAGTCATTGGTCCGGCAGGCTGTGGGCATGGGCTTCCGCGTCGTGGGCGCGATGTTCTACGAGGCGCAGGTCGCCGGGGTGCCGGACAACGTTCGTGGGATCGGCCCGGTCAAGCGGCTGTCGATGCGCCGCCTGGTGGCGATCCGCGAGGCCGTGGCGGAGACGATCGAGAGACTCACCGGCTCGACGCCCGAGATCATCAACTCCGGGGGCTCCGGTTCCGTCGCGCAGAGCGCCGCGGCCCCCGCGGTCACCGAGGTCACGGCGGGTTCCGGTCTGTACGTCCCGGGTCTGTTCGACCACTACCGGACCTTCACGCCCCGCCCCTCGCTGTTCTTCGCGCTGCCGGCGGTGCGGACCCCGGCGCGGGGTCTCACCACCTTCCTCTACGGCGGATACGTGGCCTCCGGGGTGCCCGGGTGGGATCGACTCCCGGTGCCCGCGGCGCCGAGCGGGCTCCGTTTCCTCGGTCGCGAGGGGGCCGGCGAGGTCCAGACCCCGATGCGGGGCGAGGTGGCCATCGGCGAGCGGGCGTGGTGGCGGCACGCGAAGGCGGGTGAACTGTGCGAGCGGTTCGACACACTGCACGTCGTGGACGACACTGCTGAGGGGCCAGCCGTGGTGGAGAGCTGGCCCACCTACCGTGGCGAAGGGAAGTGTTTCGGATGAGCGTCGGCCAGTCGATGTCCGAGGAGGCCCGCGAGCGGCTGTACTCCGAGGCGGTGTCCATCACCGCGGACCTGGTCTCGATCGATTCGACGAACACCGGCGATCCCGCCACGATCGGCGACGGTGAGACGCGCGTGTGCCGTCGGATCGCCGAATACCTCGACGAGGTCGGGATCACCAGTGAGCTGGTGGAATCCGTGCCCGGCCGCGGAAGTCTGTTCGCACGGGTCGAGGGCTCCGACCCGGAAGCCGGGGGCCTGGTCGTGCACGGACACGTCGACGTCGTTCCCGCGGTCGCCGAGGACTGGACCGTACCGCCGTTCGCCGGTGAGATCCGGGACGGCTGGCTCTACGGCCGGGGGACCGTCGACATGAAGAACATGCTCGGTATGACCCTCGCCGTGATCCGGCACTACCGTCGTGAGGGCATAGTCCCCCGACGGACGCTGCTGCTGGCCTTCTTCGCCGACGAGGAGGCCGCCGGGATCATGGGGGCCAAATGGGTCGTCCGGGAACGTCCGGAGATCTTCGACGGCATGACCGAGGCCCTGAGTGAGGTCGGCGGTTGGTCTGTTCCTGTCCAGGGGCGCCGGCTGTACCCGATCGCCGTCGCCGAGAAGGGCGTCGCGTGGGCCAGGGTCACCGCACACGGGACCGCCGCACATGCCTCCCGTCCGACGGCCGATAACGCCGTCGCCGCGGTCGCCGGCGCGGTGAGCCGCGTCGCCTCCCGCGAGTTCCCGGTCGAGCCGACCGAAGCCAATACCGCGCTCGCCGCGGCCGTCGGACAGTTGGCCGGAGGCAGCGGAGAGGTCGCGGAGCTCCCGGAGCGGCTCGACGTACTCGGGCACTTCGGTCCCCTCGTCGCGGCCTCGCTCGCGCACACCGCGTCGCCGACGGTGTTGTCCGCGGGCTACAAGACCAACGTCATCCCCACCGAGGCGTATGCGGAGATCGACTGCCGCGTGTTGCCGGGTGGCGAGGACACGTTCCGCGACGAGATCGAGACCGAACTCGGCCCGGACGTCGAGGTCGAGTGGATCTGGGAGCCGCCGATCGCCGCGCCCGCGGACGCCGGGATCGTCGAGGTGATCCGTGAGGCAGTCCGCGGGGCGGATCCGGAGGCCCTGGTGGTGCCGTATCTCCTGCCGGCGAGTACGGACAACAAGCATCTCGCGCGGCTGGGAATCTCCGGGTACGGCTTCGTCCCGTTGCGCGTACCGGACGATTTCGACGTGTTCGGACACTTCCACGCCGTCGACGAGCGGGTGCCGGTCGACGCGTTGCACTTCGGGGCGGATGTGCTGGCCACCGTCCTCCGATCGGCGTGAGGGGCACTCCCGGCAGCGATTCGGACCAGGCTCAGCGCACGAGGCTGCCGGCGGACGTCTGGGTCCTCGTGGCCGCCGCGTTCGCGGTGGCACTCGGATACGGCCTCGTCGCTCCGGTTCTCCCGCAGTTCGCGACGAGCTTCAACGTCTCGGTGACCGCCGCGTCGGTCGTGGTGAGCGCCTTCGCCTTCTTCCGTCTCGTCTTCGCCCCCGCCGGCGGCCTCCTCGTGGACCGGCTGGGGGAACGCCGCGTGTACATGACGGGCCTGCTCATCGTGGCGGTATCGACCCTCGCTACCGGGCTCGCCCAGTCGTACGTGCAGCTCCTGGTGTTCCGCGGCCTGGGCGGGCTCGGTTCGACGATGTTCACGATCTCGGCCATGGCGCTGCTGACCCGTCTCGCCCCGCCGGGCGCACGGGGCCGGATCATGGGGCTCTACGCCACCGCCTTCCTGATCGGCAATATCGGCGGCCCCGTCCTCGGTGGTCTGCTGGCGGAGTTCGGCATGCGCGTCCCGTTCTTCGTCTACGCCGCCTCTCTGCTCGTGGCCACGGGCGTGGTGGCGGTCTTCCTCCGGGGTGGGCGGCGGCGTTCCGCCGACGACCAGACCCCGGAACAGAAGCCGTTGCCGGTCAGGGAAGCTCTGACGGACGCTCGCTACCGTGCCGCGCTCATCTCGAGCTTCGTGAACGGATGGGCGTCGTTCGGTGTGCGCGTCGCGATCGTCCCGCTGTTCGCGGCGGCGAACTTCGACGCGGGCCCGGGCATCGCGGGAACCGCACTGGCGTCGTTCGCCGTCGGCACCGCGTCGGTGATCTCCGTGGCGGGCTGGCTGTCGGACCGCTACGGCCGTCGGCCGCTGGTGATCGCCGGCCTGGTGATCTCCGGCGGCTCGACCGCGGTGATGGGGTGGTGCGACACGGTGCCCCTCCTGGTGGCGGCGTCGGTGATCGCCGGGATCGGCGCGGGCATCCTCAACCCCTCGCAGCAGGCCTCTGTCGCCGACGTGATCGGCTCGGACCGGGCAGGCGGCAAGGTTCTGGCCACGTTCCAGATGGCCAGCGACTCCGGAGCGATCCTCGGACCGATCGTGGTGGGGCTCGTGGTCGACGCTCTGGGGTACACGACCGGTTTCGCCGTATCAGGCGCCCTGTTGTTGGCCGCGGTCATACCCTGGCTGTTCGCGAGAGGGGCGCCCCGAGCCCCGGCCACTGCCGCGACGGGGGAGTGACCTGCGCTGTCGTCTCGCTTATCGGACCACCGACGCCGTAGCATGGAAGGCCTCATGAACAACAACGACGAGGACCGTACCGCCACTGCCGGCGACGAGGTCGACACCGACGCCAGCACGCCCGAATCTTCCGAGTCAGCCCCGGCCGGGTCCCCCGAGGCCGAGTCCACCGAAGCAAGCCCAGCCGGTGGCGACGACGCCCCCGGCGTCACCTTCGCCGACATGGGCCTCGCGCCCGCCGTGGCCAAGGCTGTCCAGGATGTGGGGTACGAGGTTCCCTCGGCCATCCAGGAAGCGACGATTCCACTGGTCCTCGAGGGGCGGGACGTCGTCGGACTGGCCCAGACCGGCACGGGCAAGACCGCGGCCTTCGCGCTGCCGATCCTCTCGCTCATCGACCCGGCGGTGAAGAGCCCGCAGGCACTCGTCCTCGCCCCGACGCGTGAGCTGGCCCTGCAGGTCGCCGAGGCCTGTGTCACCTATTCGGCGAACATGCCGCAGGTCAACGTGCTGCCGATCTACGGTGGGCAGGCGTACGGCATCCAGCTCTCGGGGCTGCGGCGAGGCGCGCAGATCATCGTCGGCACCCCCGGCCGTGTCATCGATCACCTCAAGAAGGGCACGCTCGATCTGTCGGGCCTGCGTCACCTCGTCCTGGACGAGGCGGACGAGATGCTCGCGATGGGCTTCCAGGAGGACGTCGAGCGGATCCTCTCCGATACGCCTGAGTCGACGCAGGTCGCGCTCTTCTCCGCCACCATGCCGGCCGCGATCCGACGGATCTCGCAGCGCTACCTCACCAACCCGGCCGAGGTGAAGGTCGCGTCCAAGACCTCGACCGCGCCGAACATCCAGCAGCGCTATGTGCTGGTCCACCACCGCGACAAGCTCGATGCGCTGACCCGGATCCTCGAGGTCGAGGACTTCGACGCGATGATCATGTTCGTGCGCACCAAGTCCGCCACCGAGGAGCTCGCCGAGCGACTGCGGGCGCGTGGCTTCTCCGCCGCCCCGATCAACGGCGACATCCCCCAGAACCTGCGTGAGCGGACGATCGAGGCGCTCAAGGACGGCCGCACGGACATCCTCGTGGCCACCGACGTCGCCGCTCGCGGCCTCGACGTGCCGCGGATCAGCCACGTCGTCAACTACGACATCCCGCACGACACCGAGTCGTACGTCCACCGGATCGGCCGGACCGGCCGCGCGGGCCGCAGCGGTCACGCGTTGCTGTTCGTCACCCCGCGCGAACGGCGTCTGCTCTCGCAGATCGAGCGCGCGACCCGCCAGCCGTTGACCGAGATCCAGCTGCCGAGCGTGGACGACGTCAACGAGATGCGGATGGCCAAGTTCGCCCAGTCGATCACCGAGAGCCTGGACGACTCCAATCTCGCGCTCTTCCGTCGACTCGTCGAGGACTACGCGTCCGAGCATTCGGTGTCGATGGCGGATATCGCGGCGGCGCTCGCCACCCAGTCCCGCAACTCCGACGAGTTCCTCATGCGTGAGCCCGAGCGGCCGCAGCGCCGTGAGCGTCACGATGATCACCGGGACGGACGTCGCGATGATCGTCGGGATCGTCCGGCGCGGGACTTCTCCGACGGCCCGCGTCCGTCGCGGTCGGGCAAGGACATGGCGCAGTACCGGATCGCCGTGGGCAAGCGGAACAACGTCAAGCCCGGTTCGATCATGGGTGCGCTCGCGAACGAGGCGGGACTCCGCGGCGGTGACATCGGTCGCATCTCCATCCGTTTCGATCACTCCGTCGTCGAACTCCCGGCGGATCTGCCGGCCGATCAGATCGAGTCGATGAAGGGGATCGTCGTCGGCGGTGCCGAGATCGACATCCGTCCGGACTCCGGTCCGCCGTCGGGCCGACCGGGCTCGTACCGGGATGACCGGGGCGGTAAGCCGCGTGGTGGTGGCGGATACCGCGGCCAGCGTGGGGACCGCGACGACCGGGGCGGTGACAGCCGTGGCGGCAGGTTCGATGACCGACGCGACGACCGTGGTGGATACCGGGGTGGCGATGACCGCCGCGGGGGCGGTCCGCGCCGGGACGACGACCGCCGTGGTGGTGGCGGCGGATTCCGCGGCCGCTCTGGTGGCAGCCGCGACCGCTACTGACAGCTCCGACCCCCGGTGACGCCCCGGCCCGTTCACGGGCCGGGGCGTCGGCGTTACCCCGGGCATCTGCTGACCGCGCGCGAGAGCGCGTCATGGTCTGCATCGGTCACGGGCAGCCCGTAGGCGATCGCGGCCGTGAGGTAGCGGGCGGCGTAGAAGCAATGTCGCGCGGGATCGGGTGGCAGCCAGTCGGCGGGGGTGGAGTCGCTCTTGCGGGTGTTGACGTCCCCGGTGACGGCCACGAGGTTGTGGTCGATGTCGTTCGCGAACTCCGCGCGGCGTCGTGCGGTCCATTCCCACGCGCCGAGGTCCCAGGCGGCCGATAGCGGGAAGACGTGGTCGATATGGATTCCCCTCACGCCTGACCCGCCCACGTCGACCGTGCGACCGGTGTACGGGTCGACCAACACCCCGGAGGGGGCCGCGCACGCGCCCGTCGTGGCGCCGGCGCCGGTGTGGATGTCACGGGCGAGGACGTCCTGCCTGGTGGGACACCCGTTGCCGCCGCCGGGCGCCCCGGTCACGTCACTCCAGGCGGGCCCGAACACGCAGGCGGAGTCGCCGGAACAGTCCCGTTCGTACCCGGGTATCGCGGGTCGTTCAGGGACCACGGAGACCGCGTCGAGGAGCGGGGCGACACGGTCCCGCGTCGGGCTCCCGGGGGCGGATCCGCGGGGCTGACCGAGCACCACGACGAGCGCGAGCACAGCTGCCGTGAGCACGAACAACGCCAGTGCTCGTCGGGGGATCGGAGGGAGCTTTCCTGCCACGGGATGAGTATCCGTGCGCGGTCGCGCCCGACCTGCGCGTCGAGGGGCGGAGAGGGCGGGACCTGTGGAGGTGGCCGGGCCTGTGGAAAGGAGGACTACGAGGGGTCGCCGGGGTCATCGCCGACCCGATGTCGGACCTGCGTGCTTACATGTGGGCGTGACCCAGACACCCGAACCGCGCCTGCACGCCGTGTGGCAGTCGGGGGCCGTCGGTCTGTGGTGTGAGACGGGATTGCGGCGGCCGGGGTCCGTTGCGCCGGCCGGATCGGTGACGGCGGTGGGACGGGCCGGGGCGCCCGCGGCGGTCGTCGAGTTCCTCGAGCGGTATTCGCTCACCCACAAGCTCGCCGTGCGCGTTCCCGTCGAGGGCAGGGTCCGCGAGGCGCGGGTCCCGGGCATCCGCATCTCGGTCGGCGCCGCCATCGATCTGTGTCGGCTCCTCGAGGCCGGTGAACCCCCCGTGGGCGCCGGGCGTCCCGGTGGTGCCGGGGTCGGAGAGGGCGGAGCGCTCTGGGCGGGCGCGGCGCTACGGGCCCTGGCCGCGTTGTCGGCCGGTGTCGGCGCCTTCGTCCGGTCGGGGCATCTCGTTCCGGAACTCAGTCGTTTCGAGGGGGGCTGGGTGGCCGGGTGGTCTCTGGCGGCGTCACCGGTCGTGAGTGCGTGGGCCGCGGAGAGCCTGTCCCGGTGTCATGGACTGGTCACGAGCCGCGAAGAGCTGGATCGTCTGCTCGACGCGCTCACGGACCAGCATGCGCGCACGGCGCTCGCGCCACTTGCCAGGGATCGCCGCAGTGCGCTGGGCACGGCACTGATTATCGGAGCGGATGTGCCCTCCGGCGGCCAGGCGCTGGCCGGCGCCGTGGCGGAGTTCGGTCGGGCGGCCGCGGCCTGGGACGTGGAAGTGGTGTTCCGCATCGTCGAGCCCCAGTTCGGCGACGATGCGGGGGAGACCTCCGACGATTCGTCCACGGGCGAGGGCGGGGGTGAGGTCCTGTGGCGCCTCGAGGTCCTCGTGCGGACCGGCACCGATTCGCTCCGCCCCTACGCCGAGCTGCCGGATCCCTCGGTGGTCACGGATGCGGTGGGCGACGTCGCCGAGAGGGCCGTCCGGTCGTGGCCCCCGCTGGGACGGGCGATCCCCGCGCGGGGCGGACCGGATCTGCTCCTTCCCACCGAGCTCGTGGTGGAGCTGGTCGACGAGGGGGTGGAGGCCCTGCGAGGCCGGGGCGTCGAGGTTCTGCTCCCGCGGGCATGGACGCGGGTCCGCACCGCGGTGCGTGTCGTGGTGTCGGAGCCGGGGACGGAGACCGTCGACTCGGGTAGGCGGCTCGGTGTGGACCAGCTCAGCGATGTCAACTGGGAGATGATCGTCGACGACGAGCCGCTGGACGCCACCGAGGTGCAGATGCTCCTGGACAACGCGTCGGATCTGGTCAGACTTCGCGGGCAGTGGGTCCGGGCGGATTCCGGAGCACTGCGTCGTGCGGCCCGTTTCCTCGCCGCGCGCAGGGGCGGCCGGGTGACCGCCCCCGCGCTCGCGGCGGCGCTGATGTCCGAGGAGGCCGAGGGCGTCGAGGTGAACGCGCCCCCGACCCTGGACTGGATCCCCTCGTCGTCGTCGATCGTGGTCGATCTTCCCGACTGGTTCCGGGCGACTCTACGCCCGTACCAACTCGAGGGGTTGCGCTGGCTCACCGCGCTCTCGCGCGCCGATACCGGCGCGGTCCTCGCGGACGACATGGGGTTGGGCAAGACGATGCAGGTGCTCGCCCTCACCGCCTCCGAGGTCGGCGCCGTGGGCCCGACCGGCGAGCCGATCGGTCGGGTCGGCCCGACCCTGGTCGTCGCGCCACTGACCCTGCTGTCCACCTGGGCCAGAGAGGCGTCGACGTTCGCGCCGGAGTTGTCGGTGATGACCCATCACGGACCCGAGCGGGATCGTGACGAGGGGGCGGCCGAGCGGCTCGCAGCAGCCGATCTGGTGCTGACCTCGTACGGCACCGCTGCCCGGGATGTCGACATGCTGTCCGAGGTACCGTGGCGCCGACTCGTGGCGGACGAGGCGCAGACCATCAAGAATCCGTCGACCGGCGTGTCACGGGCGCTCATGGCGATCCCCGCCGAGCACCGGATCGCGCTCACCGGCACGCCGGTCGAGAACCGACTCGATGAGCTCCGCGCGGTCCTGGAGTTCGCCAACCCCGGGGCCCTGGGATCGGCGAGTACCTTCCGCGCGCGGTTCGCGGTGCCGATCGAGTCCCATCGCGACGAGGCCGCGGCGTCCCGGCTCCGGGCGCTCGCGGGGCCGTTCGTCCTACGCAGGCTCAAATCGGATCCGCGGGTGGTCTCCGATCTGCCGGAGAAGCAGCACATCCGGGTGGACGCTCCTCTGACGCGCGAGCAGGCGACCCTGTACCGCGCGGTGGTCGAGGACATGCTGGAACAGGTCAAGGAGTCGGAGGGCGCCGCTCGGAAGGGTGCCATCCTGTCCGGGCTCACGGCACTCAAGCAGGTCTGCAATCACCCCGCCCACTATCTCGGCGACGGTTCGGCCCTCCTTCGCGGAGGGCGCCACAGGTCGGGCAAACTCGCCGCGCTCGACGAGGTGCTGACCGAGATCCTCGCCAGCGACGAGAAGGTCCTGCTCTTCACCCAGTACCGGGCTTTCGGGGACCTCATCCTCCCGATGCTGGAGCGTCGGGCCGCCGCGGCGGTGCCGTTTCTGCACGGCGGCGTCACCGCCGCGGCCCGGACCGAGATGGTCCGCGGGTTCCAGAGTCCTGGTGGCCCCCCGGTGATGCTCGCGTCCCTGCGCGCCGGCGGCACAGGTCTGACCCTGACCGAGGCCAACCACGTCGTGCACCTGGACCGGTGGTGGAACCCGGCGGTTGAGAACCAGGCCACGGACCGGGTCCACCGCATCGGCCAGTCCCGGGTGGTCCAGGTACGGACGTTGGTCGCCCCCGGCACGGTGGAGGATCGCATCGACGAACTCCTGGAGGCCAAGCGGGATCTGGCGGAGCTGACCCTGGGGCCGATGGCCGGAGCGTTGACCGAGCTGGACGACGCGGAGCTGGGCGCGCTGGTCGCCCTGACCGATGAGGGGGTGGAAGAACCGTGAAGAGCGGACGGGGAATCGAGGCACGCTCCCGTGCCGGGCCGTTCGGCGCGCACATGTGGGCCAGGCGGTGGGTCAGCGATCTCGAATCCGGGGTCTCCCGCGGGGCAGCGCACCTGGCCCGGACCGACGCGCGCAATGACAAGGTCCTGTCCCTGGGACACTCGGGCCGGACGGTCCGCTGCGACGTCGAGAGCACCAGACCCCGGCCCTTCACGGTCGAGTTCACGTTCGCGCCACTGGACGAGACGGACTCGGACGCACTCCGCACGGCCCTTCGGCAGGAGGAGAACGGGGTGCTCGGCGCGTTGGCCGGGGATTTTTCGGACACGATCGGTTTCCTGCTGCTGCCCGCGGTCCACGGCGCGACCTCCTACTCGTGCCACTGCCCTGTGCAGACCGGGCCCTGTCGTCACGTCCTGGCGGCGGCGTACGTCATGGTCGAGTGGTGGGATGCCTCGCCTCAGGTGATGTTCGAGTTGCGTGGCCTGGGCGCCGACCAGTTGGGCGCTGTACTGAGGGGCCCCGGCGGCGAGGGCGACACGGTGGGTGTCGATGTGGAGGAGAGTCTGTGGGGCAGTGACCCGCTACTGCCGACGGTGCCCTCGCCCGCACCGGCCGGGCTCGAGGATCTGCTGGACGCCCCGGTCACCAGAAGGATGGCGGCCGCCGCGACCAACGACCCGCTCGAGCAGTTGCGCGTGGTCGCCGATCTCGAGGACTTCCTCGACGCGTTCGGCGACTACCGATCGCGCTGACGGCAGAGCCGTCCGGGACCGCTGTCGTACCCGCGACCTACGATGCGACCATGACCACCCCACGGGACGGCGACACCGTTCGATTCCTCCACTCGGCCGACTGGCAGCTCGGCATGACCAGGAGGTTCCTGGGTGACGAGTCGCAGGCCGTCTACACCGCGGACCGGCTGGCCGCGGTGGAATCGCTCGGTGATCTCGCCACGGAGCACGGTGCGCAGTTCATCGTCGTGGCCGGTGACGCGTTCGAGGACAACGCGGTCCCCAGGTCCGTGGTGCTCCGCGCGGCCGAGGTGTTGGCGTCGTTCCCCGTCCCCGTCCTCGTGCTGCCGGGTAATCACGACCCGCTGGATGTGTCGTCGGTTCTGCGGTGTCGGGACTTCTCGTCGGCGGTCGAGGGCGGCGCCGTCGTCGTTCTCGACGGATCCGGCCCGGTCGAGGTTCTCCCCGGAGTCGAGGTGGTCGGTATCCCGTGGACCTCCAAGCGGCCTGACCCCTCCCGCCTGCCCACGTTGCTGGAATCCCTCGAGCCGTCCGCGGCGCTGCGCGTCCTGGTGGCACACGGTGGAACCGACGAGGTCTTCGGCGGGCACTCGCCCTCGGTGGAGGCGATCGCCGTCTCCGCGCTCGAGCAGGCCGTCGACTCCGGGCGGCTCGACTATGTGGCTCTCGGTGATCGCCATTCGGTCACCCGCGTGGGCTCGGGGGAGCGGGTCTGGTTCTCGGGAAGCCCCGAGACGACGGACTTCGACGATGTGGAGAAGGATTCCGGTCACGCCCTGCTCGTCGAGCTCGAGCGCGCGCTCCCCGGTGGCCGGCGCGGGGGATCCACGGTGACACCCCTGCGGACCGGTCGTTGGTCATTCCTCGCGCTCAATGCACAGATCGACACGGACGCGGACCTGGATGCGCTCGCCACGCGGATCGAGGCGATCGAGGACAAGCCCCGCACGGTGTTGAAGCTGGGGCTGACCGGAACCGTCGGGGTCGCCCTGCGTGCGCGGATCGACGAGGAGGTGGACCGGTGGTCGGCGCTGTTCGCGTGCGCCTATCTGCGCGAGACGCGCACCCATCTGGTCGTGCGTGCGGACGACACCGATCTCACCGACCTCGTCGACGGGTACGCGGGGCGGGCGGTGGCGGACCTGATGGAGATGGCCTCGGCCGGTGGTCCGGAGGCCGAGGACGCCGGACATGCACTCAGTCTGCTGTACCGATTCGTGGACGGGGGGACACGATGATCCTGCACCGATTGATGCTCGAGGACTTCCGGGGCGTGACCCGTGAGGAGGTCGAGGTCCCGCACCGTGGGGTCCTCGTGGTCGAGGGGCCCAACGAGTCGGGCAAGACCAGCCTCATGGATGCGCTCGACATGCTTCTCGAGCACAAAGCGTCGTCCGGTCGCGCGGACGTCAAGGCGTCCAGTCCGGTGGGCAGGGATGTCCCGGTGGTGGTCGAGGCCGAGTTCACGATCGACGACCAACGGATGCTGTACCGCAAGGAGTTCGTCCGGGGTAAGCGGACGTCCCTGGAGTTCCCCGGGTCGGCCCGGCAGGCGATGTCCGGGGACGACGCGCACGATCACGTACGTGACCTGCTGGAACGACGAGTCGACCGCTCGCTCTGGCGGGCGCTGCGCATCGCCCAGGACGAGCCGATCGGGCAGGTCGACGCGGCCAGGGGAATGGACTCCTTGCGTCGGGCTCTCGATGCGGCGGCCGGTGGTGAGGACCCGACGGGGGACGACAACCTGATCTCGCGGGTCGCGGAGGAACGCAATCGCTATCTCACCACGCGGCGAGGCGAGCCGACCGGCGAGCTGGCCAGGTCGGAGGCCCGGCTGGTTGAGGCACGCACAGCGCTGTTCGCCGCCCGGGCCGGCCATGCCGAGCTGGACGCCGCTGTTGACGATCATGCCGCGCAGGCGGCGGTGCACCGGGCCCACACCGAGTCCTTGAGGACCGTGGAGGCGGAGGTGTCACGGCTGGAGGCAGCCGGGCTGGTGGTGGCCGATCGGAGGCAGATCAGTTCCGCCGCGGACACCGAGGTCGATCGGGCGGCCGCCGAACACGATGCGGCCGTGCGCGGCACCCGGGAACGAGCGACGCTTGTGGAGGATGTCGAGCGGGAACGCCGCAGGGCCGCAGATGCTCGCGCCGCCGTCGACACCGAGGGCGAGCGCCTGGCACCGGCCGAGGAGCGTGCCGAGGCGGCACGGTCGGCATTGGAGGCGGCCGAGGCGGATCTCACACGAGCGCGGGCGCACCTCGACGAGGCCCGCGAGGCCCGGGACCGCGAGCACCGCCGTAGCGAGCTCACGCGACTCGAGCAGCTCATCGAGACCGCCACGTCCGTCGGCGACGACCTGGCGGTCACCGGGACGCAGCTTTCCGAGGTGGAGATCTCGGCCGACGCGGTCGACGAGATCCGGTCTGCTGATGAGACGCTGCGAGAAGCCGTCGTGCGCAGCAATGCAAGTGCTCCGACTGTCGAAGTCGCGGGCAGTGGCGAGGTCGTCGTCTCCGGCGAGGCGCGGGACGCCGATCCCGGATGGTCCCAACGCATCGTCGAGGACACCGTGTTCGAGGTGGGAGATGTCTCGCTGACCGTGGTGCCGGCCGGCGATACGGACACCGTGCGCCGCGACGAGACCTCGGCGCGAGCGCGTCTGGCCGCGCTACTCGGGAAGCTCGGGGTGGCGGATCGGGAGGAGGCGGAGGACCGCGCTCGACGCGCCGACGCACTCCGCGCCCAGGTCGAGGCACTGCGCCGGAGGCGGGCGGACCTGCTCAGCGGGGAGACTCTCGACGATCTCTGTGCCCGCAGGGACGCTCTACGAGAACGGCTCGGCGCGGACGAGGCCGCGGAAGACCCCGAAGGGGTGGAGGACCGGGCGGCGGAGGGGACGTCGCCGGACATCGGATCCGGCGCGTCTGCGGACGAAGGCCCGGAGTCCGACCCCGTGGTCGTGGCGGCTCAGGCGGAAGAGACCCTGTCCTCGCGGCGGGCGGAGGATCGCGCAGCGGCGACCGAGGCGGAGACCATCCGCACGGTGTACGCCACGCGAACCGCGCTGGCCGAGGAGGGGGAGTCGCGGCTCGAGGAACGGGCCCGGGTCCTCGACGCGGCCCGCGCGGTCACGGCGGACGCGGAGCTGGCCGGAGCCGAGGAGCTGACCCGCGCCAGGCTCGAGGAGGCCCGGGAATCCGCGCGGGCGGCTCGCGCATCTCTCGATGAGGCGCTGTCCGACGCTCCTCCGGAGTTGCTGGAGAACGCCCGGGCGTCGCTTGCGACACTGCGGAACGAGGAGCGCGAGTCCGCCGGCGCGGTGGCCACCGCGCTGGGGCGGGTGAACGCGATCGGTGATCAGGGACGTCTGGGCGATGTGTCGGCCGCCGAGAGGGAGCTGGACGAGGCGGAGCGGGAGAATGGCGCCCTGTGGCGTCGCGCCCGCGCAGCAGATCTGCTGCACCGCACCCTGACCGCGCGCCGTTCCGAGGCGTTGCGCGCCTACCAGGAGCCCTTTCATCGAGCGGTCGTAGAGCTCGGTGCTCTGGTGTACGGCCGGGAGTTCGACGTGCGGCTCGGCGACGATCTGACGATCCTCTCGCGCAGGATCGGCGGCGTCACCGTGAACTACGACTCGCTGTCCGGCGGCGCCAGGGAACAGTTGGCGGTCATCGTCCGGATCGCCTGTGCCCGCCTCGTCGGCACGGACGGGGTTCCGGTGTTCCTGGACGACACGATGGGTTACACCGACCCCACACGCAGGCTGACCATGGGGGCCGTTATCGCCGCGGCTGCGACGACCTCCCAGGTCATCGTGCTCACCTGTGACCGGGCGAGGTTCGCAGGGATCGGTGGCGCGCGTACCCATGTGATGCGTCGATCCGGTCAGACTACGGAGTGAACACCGCTATCTGACCCCGTCCGCGCGGCGGTGCCTGACGCCGGTACCGGCCCCTGCCCGTGCTTGAATGGTCGTATGAGCGAGACACGCTGGTTGAACGATGAAGAGCAGCGCATGTGGCGTAGGTACCGAGACATGAATCAGCTGCTCGACCTCGCAGTCGAGCGCCAGCTACAGCGGGATGCTGCGATGTCGCAGTCGGATTACGCCGTGCTGGTGAGCCTCAGCGAGTCCGAACGCGGTGGACTCCGCGCCCGTGACCTGGGCGCGGCCCTCGGCTGGGACCGTAGCCGCGTGTCCCATCAGGTCCGGCGCATGGAGGGTCGCGGACTGGTCGCCAAGAACGAGTGCGCCGAGGACGGGCGCGGAACCATCGTCACGCTGACCGAACAGGGGGCCGAGGCGATCGGTTCCGTCGCGCCCAAGCACGTGGAGAAGGTCCGGGAACTGTTCGTCGACGTGATCAGCGACGACGAGGTGCGGATGCTGACCGACATCTATGAGCGGGTCGTCGCGCGTATCGACCAGGTCGACGGGATCACGCTGCCCGGCTGATACCACCCGAGTGGACCCGATGGGCCCGGCGGTGGACAGCGGAAGGGCCCGGGCATCTGCCCGGGCCC